>JARRJY010000043.1:0-28323 GCA_037388705.1 Gammaproteobacteria bacterium | reverse complement strand
TGGCCTCAACTGGAGGTGAGTATTCTGGAAGAATTCTTTTTGATATCGCACCTTTACCAAGAAGCAATTTGATCAATGTTCGAAAATAAATAAATAGAAGCAACCATAGCCCTATTTCCCCAAAGACTTCGCCTGCTTCAGACAAAAGTGTTTCTCGTTCTTCTGTTGTTGGGTAGAGTAATAGTGCATAGAAATAGTAACCAATTGAGATAACAACTATCACAATTGTAAAAACCAGAATTCTTTTGAGGCCTTTAGATAATGGCTTCATATACGAATACGCCTATCGATTTAGCTCAATCGCCGCTAGCGGTGATCGGCTGAAGTGTATTGTTAGATTTCTTTAGCCTTTTAAATAGATAAAAAACCAATAAGAGCAGAATTATATTTGGTACCTGTATGGCAATAAAGTTTTGAACTACAGATGTTTGATCTGCGTACCGCATCAAATAGCCAGCAAAAGGTATGAAGGATACCCATGAGGCAACTAGCCCACAAAGAAACGCAAAAAGTAATACCCATTGGGCTGACTCCCGAGCTCGCATTAATAAGATTGCGGCAAGAAACCCAAAAGACCAACGAAATATCTCTGCTATACCAATTAAAACAGATGAAACAAACCCTTGGCTTATAAGTAATACGCCATTATTTAACGTGATAAAAGAACCTAAAACACCAATACCAAGCACTAACCCTAACAGTCGAATAGAATTTTTCAATTTTCATAATATTTCTAACGTATAAGTCAACTTGGAAACGCGTTGTTTGCGCCGATCAAGTTGAACGAGTTGTTCGATGTGTTACGATCAAAACTTGCTGGCCCATGCGTTAATTCCACGCATTATCATATCTATGGCAATAGTACCTACCACCAACGCAGTAACTCTGCCTGCAATTTCTATATACCTTTGCACAATTGCTTCCCTGCGCGGCTTCACGACATCATGAAGCCACTTTAATAGTGCCAGTACAACTGCACAAAATAAAACCATACTAATTACGACAATACAAGCAACTATTGGATCGTGTTTTTTGCCTATTATAATGCTAGCACTGATTGATCCAGGCCCGATAAACACAGGCATTGCAATAGCACCAGCTAGGTGCTTCGACTCTCCTTGAAGAATCGCAACAGCTGTCGGGCCACGAAAAACAAACTGAAGCCCAATCAAAAGAAAAACTACACCCCCAAATATTTGAAAAGACGCGAACTCTACTTGCATAAAACGGACAAATATTGCATCGCCTAATATTGCAAAAACACAAAATACTATAGATGCAATAATGCTGGCGCGTATTAAAACTTCGTTAAATTCCCTTTGGTTAAGTTTCTCTACAACATCTGTCAAATAAACTATCAATAAAAAAGGATTAAGAAGTACTAAAAGTAATGCAGCAGACTTTGTGATTTCTATCATTTTATTTACACCGAACGCCTGAACCAAGGGCGCGAGGTGCATAAGCGCGGAGCGTCCATGTTAAGTGATTTTTTATGCAACTAACCATCACTCTAGACCGGGCCGCGTTCAGGGTATAATGGGAATTGAACCTCGTATATTTCTCGACGTACATCTGTTGCTTCATACGCGACAGGAATTGTTTGAGCTAACTCCGAATCCCGAAACGCAGCCAGCGATTCCTTATCTTTAAAAAAGTATATACCACACCAATCTCCCGTTTCGGGATCGCGTCCATATATCTTTTGAATCAAGCCGGGTACTTCAAGGAAATTATGACGACGCTCTTCTACACGTCTTTCTAACTCTTCTTTATCGACATTTGACGAAACTCTAACATATAAAACTATTGCCATAATTTTACTCTCTGGTTGTTATTTTTTTACTTACATAACGAATAGCGTAACTGGCGCATTTGCAGGAAGCACAGCGACCGAAAAATGCGTCCATATTTACGCGCTGGTTATGTTTCATACTATCACTTTCCATAATCATCAAATGATTGCCCTACACCTACATGAGTCTTGTATTTAACGTATTTAGATATTTGTAGCTCGTCATTTTCAAATCTTTCTCGCTCTTTTATTGCCTCTAGGGAAGGCCAACCCTCAACACCGATATAATCCCATTCGTTATCAGTTTCGCTACAGTCAACCATTGAAATTGCCTTCATTCCTAATTCATCGAGGTTGGCACGATCCTTAGCCATAAAAGCGACCCTTTCATCTTCAGATAGCTCGAAGAATTCTGATTTCATCTTTGCACAAAATATTCTTACTAACGGATTTTCAATTGTCATAAAATGTTTAAATATCTCATAATGTCCTTTTAAGAGGCTAACTATATATATGGGACCTAATTGCGTGATATCACACTCATTTAAATATTAGATATGTCTTATAATTAAATAGAATCAATTGCTTAAAAATTATTCTTGAGCAATTATTTTGGTGTGATAGGGTGCAAAACAGTCCTTGTTGAATTATTGTTTATTAAACTTGATACTGATACATTAAAGAATAAAACCCTATTATTATCAAGCTCATGGAGGGCATGAAAATGACATCAGGGAATGATGCAGGTTCTACGCGTGCGCCACGTTTATTACAACAGGTAAGCGATACTATCCGTTATCACCACTATAGTAAGCGAACAGAAGAAGCTTATATTCAGTGGATCCGTCGTTTTATTTATTTCCACAATAAACAACATCCTCGTGATATGGGAGCTGAACAAGTTAAGGCGTTCTTGACACATCTTGCGGTTGACAGGAAAGTTTCAGCATCTACCCAAAACCAGGCATTGAGTGCATTGCTTTTTCTTTATAAAAAAGTCCTGGAGGTAGAGTTGCCATGGATGGATGACATTGTTCGGGCAAAACGCACACGTCATTTACCGGTAGTTTTTACCCGTGACGAGGTGCGTTCTTTGCTGGCTCAGTTTGATGGTACTTTGTGGATGATATACAGCCTAATCTATGGCTGTGGTATGCGAGTTATGGAGTGTGTCAGGTTACGTGTTAAAGATATTGATTTTTCCTATAACCAGATCATTATTCGTGATGCCAAGGGTAATAAAGACAGGGTGACTGTCTTGCCAACTAAAACTAAAGGAATCATTGCAGATTCACTTATCAAAAGTAAAGGTGATGCATGAACAGGATATAGCACAGGGTTATGGTTCAGTTTATTTGCCATTTGCATTGGAAAGAAAGTACCCGAATGCAAAGTTTGAATGGGGCTGGCAGTATGTGTTTCCTACAAAGAATATTTCAACTGATCCTCGCTCTAAAGATCGCAGGCGCCATCATGTTGATGAAAAGAATTTGCAACGTCGCCTTAAACAGGCGATCAGAAAATCAGGCATTGTAAAACCCGGTAGCTTGCACACGTTACGCCATTCATTTGCGACGCACATGCTGGAGGATGGTTATGATATTCGTACCGTACAGGAACTTCTTGGACATAAGGATGTGAAGACCACCCAGATTTACACGCATGTTCTTAACCGTGGCGCAGGTGGAGTACGTAGCCCGCTGGAAAGGCTTTGAAATTTTAAATCTCGGGTTTGGGTTCGCGGTTAAACAGGTTAAGCACGGCTTCCTGGGGTGACAGGTTTTCATACAATACTTTGTAAACCTGTTCGGTAATGGGCATGTCCACGTGGTGTTGTTGTGCCAGGCCATAGACTTCTTTCGCCGTGTTAATACCTTCTACTACCTGGCCAATATCGGTAATGGCCTGTTCCCTGTTTTCGCCCTTGCCCATGGCTATACCAAAACGACGGTTACGCGACTGGTTGTCGGTACAGGTTAATACCAGGTCGCCTAAACCGGTTAAACCGATAAAGGTTTCCTGTTGGCCACCCAGTGCTACGCCAAGACGGGAAACTTCCGCAAGGCCACGGGCAATCAAGGCAGCACGGGTATTGGCACCAAAGCCCAGGCCATCGGCAACGCCAGCAGCAATCGCCATGACATTCTTCACTGCACCACCGATTTCCACACCAATAATATCTTCACCAGTATAAGCGCGGAAATGATCGTTGTGTAAAGCCAGCGCCATCTCTCTGGCAAAGTGGTTATCACTTGATGCGACGGTTACTGCACCGGGTTGTTTCATGGCCACTTCTTTGGCAAACGTCGGGCCGGATACCACGGCAAGCGCGATATCATTTCCCAGCACTTCAACGGCCTGTTGATGACAGAGTTTTTGCGAGTCAGGTTCGAGACCCTTGGTGCCCCAGGCAATACGGTGACGCTTGTTAAGTAACGGTTTTATGGCAACCAGGGTTTGCCGAAAGGCATGGCTGGGAACAACAACAAGGATGGTATCGGCCTGGGCGATTAACTTTTCTAGATCGGCACTGACTTGCAGGTTGGCGGGGAAGGCAATGCCGGGCAGAAAGCGTTCGTTTGAACGTTGCTGGTTCATGGCCTCGGCGTGTTGCTCATGATGCGCCCAGAGGTGAACCGGGTAACCATTATCCGCCAGCAACATGGCCAGTGCCGTTCCCCATGAGCCGGCACCGAGCACAGCAAAACTTAACGGCGGACGATTCATCTTGAGTTAGTGTTTTTCCTGCTCTTCAGAATTGGCCTGCATTTGTTGCAGGTGCTGGGCATACAGCGCATCAAAGTTGACCGGTGCCAGTAATAACTGCGGGAAGCCGCCACGGGTAACCAGGTCTGATATGGCTTCGCGTGCGTACGGGAACAGGATATTGGGACAGAAAGCGCCCAGCATGTTTGACAGGTCATTATCATTAAAGCCGGCAATATTGAAAATACCGCATTGCTGGATTTCAACCAGGTGCGCCACCTTGTCGTTGTTTTTAACCGTGACAGTTAACGACAGCACGACTTCATAAATATTATCTTCCAGCTTTTTACCGTTAGTGTTGAGTTCAAGGTTTGATTCAGGTTGCCATTCTTCCGTAAACACCGCGGGTGAGTTGGGCGATTCGAAAGAGATATCCTTGATGTAGATTTTCTGAATGGCAAATTGCTGTTCGGCCTGGTCGGTGGCCTGGTTGTTTTCAGTATTCTCAGACATGATTTTTTCCAGAAATTAGAGTCACTTAAAGCTTGTAAATTGGATGCGGCATAGTACCAGAATAGGGCCAAAATGGCACTGTAGCGGCTCTAGATATGCTGGTTTACCCAGTTTTTCAGGCTGTTTAAATCCATGGCGCCGGCGGTGCGGGCGATTTCCTTGCCGCGCTTGTAGATAGCCAGGGTGGGAATACTGCGTATCTGGTAACGGGCAGAAAGCTGTTGTTCCTGCTCGGTATTGACCTTGGCAAGACGAACGCGGGGTTCCAGCTGGGCGGCAGCCTGTTTAAAAACAGGTGTCATCATTTTACAGGGCCCACACCAGGGGGCCCAGAAATCCACCAGGACCGGGATATCGCTTTTGGAAATATGCTTGTTAAAGTTGCTGGCATCCAGCTCGAGGGGTTTGCCCATAAACAGGTTGTCTTTACACTTGCCGCATTTACCACCGCTGGCCAGTTTTTCGGCGGGTACGCGGTTGGTGCTGTCACAATGTGGGCATACGATGTGAAGAGCGGCCATGATTATAAAGAGATGTCTTTAAGCTAAACCCAGCTTGTTATCGAGTTCGCCGGCCTGTTCAAGGGCAAACAGGTCATCACAACCGCCGACATGGAAGTCATTAATAAATATTTGTGGCACGCTGGTACGGCCACTGCGCTGCACCATTTCATCACGACGATCAGATTCCACATCGACACGAATATCGGTGAACTCTACATTTTTTTGTTTTAACAACATTTTTGCGCGCACACAGTATGGACAATAGCCGGTGCTATACATCACAACATCTGACATGTTCATTTTTTCCTAACTTTTTGTCAGTGGCAGGTTGGCACTTTCCCATGCCAGCACCCCGCCACTTAAGTTGTATACCGATTCAAACCCGGCTTTTTTCAATGTTACACAGGCACCCGATGAACGGTGACCGGAGCGACAAACAGCTATCACGGGTTTGTTTTTATGTTTCTCAAGTTCTCCCAGGCGATCTTTTAGATGCGACAAAGGGATATGCGTTGCGTTAATGATATGCCCACCAACGTATTCATTGTCTTGACGTATATCAAGAACCAGCGCATTTTGCTGGTTAATCATTTGTGTCGCCATGGCGGGTGTAATCACCTTGTAACCTTTTAACATAGGGCCAAAGATGTTCATGAAAAGCATTGCCAGCACGACAATAAACGCCATAACCAGTAACAGGTTATTCGAGATGAAAGTGCCAAGATTTTCCATCGGTGTTATCTCTTTCTATCTGAGAAACTAAAAATGAATGGTATTTGAATTAACTACAACATCCACCGGATTTAATACCCAGTTTTTTAAAGAGGAATTCAGGCGGACAAAACCGGGTAAAACCACTCTGGAAAAGATTAAAGCCGGCAAACGCGGTTAACCATAACCAGTTAACATTGTGAAATATCGGGCTGGCTTCTGCGCCAAGGCCCAAGGATAACAAAATAACAAAACCGGCCATAATGCGAATTAAACGTTCAGTTGTCATACTATACCTCAATAAATTCAAACAATAGTGTTCCACACACCAGATGGTACTGATGTATGGAATCAGAAAAGCTATTTCAAGAGTTAATTACTGACTGCTACAGAAAACTTCGCGCATCATATCGATAAGGCGCAAAGTGCGCGAATCTCCAACGCGGTAATAAACACGGTTAGCATCTTTGCGTGAATCAAGAATACCTTTATCACGTAAAATTGCCAGGTGTTGTGAAATGTTGCTTTGTGAAGTGCCTACGTGCTCAACGATGTCCTGCACGCTTATTTCCTGATCCCCTAAAGTGCATAGGATTTTAAGGCGTAAAGGATGTGACATGGCCTTCAGTGATCTCGAGGCGCGGTCAATATCATCATCACGCGACATTAAAATATTTACGGCTGTGTTTTCTTCCATAGATTCAGACCCATACAACTAATAATGCTACAAAATTCAAGGCAATTATGATTATGTTTTATGCTGCCCTTTATTAATAAAACATTATACAATTATCTACCGTTTGAGAAGGCTTTTCTGTCAAAAAACCCTTTTTTTCTATCAGCGAGTGGCACGGAAGCTGCAAAGAGAAGAAATAAGGGCACTTTTAGGTTAGAATTGGTCTAAATTTTCACCAAAACAACGATTGATTATAGTTCGATATACTCTATGTCATTGAATATAAAACCAATGTTACTGGTTATCCTGGATGGCTGGGGCTATTCAGAAGAGACCGACGGTAACGCGATTGCCAATGCCCATAAACCGGTGACCTTCATTCGTGGTTCCGGGGCTGAAGTTGGCCTGCCGGCAGGCCAAATGGGTAATTCAGAGGTCGGTCACCTCAACCTGGGTGCTGGCCGCGTGGTTTACCAGGAGTACACGCGTGTAAGTCGCTCCATTAAAACCGGGTCATTTTTCAGCAACCAGACCCTGGTGGATGCCGTTAACCTGGCGATTGAAAGCGACAAGGCGATACATATTCTCGGCTTGCTTTCCGAGGGCGGTGTACACAGTCACGAAGAGCATATTCATGCCATGGCCGAGCTGGCGGTCAAACAGGGTGCCAAGAGAGTCTATTTGCACGCTTTTCTTGATGGCCGCGATACGGCGCCAAAAAGTGCAACGGATTCCATTAATAAAATGGAACAGAAATTTGCTGAAATTGGTGGTGGTCGTTTTGCTTCGATCATTGGTCGTTATTACGCCATGGACAGGGATCATCGCTGGCCACGTATTCAAAGTGCCTATGATCTGATTACGCAGGGCAAGGCAGAGTTCCAGGCAGACAGTGCCATGGAAGGGCTGGATCTTGCCTACAGCCGCGAAGAAACGGACGAGTTTGTTCAGGCCACCGCCATCCTGAACGAGGATGGTAAGCCGATAAAAGTTGAAGACGGTGATGTCATGGTGTTCATGAATTATCGATCGGATCGCGCGCGCCAGATTACCCGGCCGTTTATTGAAGCAGATTTCGATGCCTTTGAGCGTGAAGTGGTACCCAAGCTGGGTAGCTTTGTCAGCCTGACAGAATATAACTCTGAATATGATATTCCGGTGGCCTATCCACCCGACCGTTTGAAGAACGTGTTTGGCGAATACATTTCTTCGCTGGGTATGCACCAGTTACGGATTGCCGAAACAGAAAAGTATGCCCATGTGACATTCTTTTTTAATGGTGGACGTGAAGAGCCGTTTGAATTTGAAGATCGCATCCTAGTCAATTCACCTAACGTGGCGACCTATGATTTACAGCCGCAAATGAATGCGCCTGAGTTGACGGACAAGCTCGTTGAAGCAGTCGAAAGTGGTAAATATGATGTCATTATCTGCAACTATGCGAATCCAGATATGGTCGGGCATAGTGGTAACTTTGATGCGACCGTAAAGGCCATCGAGGCGCTTGATGACTGCCTGGGGCGTGTTGTGGAATCTGTTGTTAATGTTGGCGGCGAGATGCTGATTACAGCAGACCATGGTAATGCCGAAAAGATGTATGATGAAGAAACCGGTCAGCCACATACTGCGCATACCACTAACCCGGTTCCGCTTATCTATGTCGGAAGGGATGCTCAGCTTGAAGCGACCGGGGCCCTGTCAGATATTGCACCTACCATGCTGTATTTAATGGGCCTGGAACAGCCGGTTGAAATGAATGGCCACGCCCTGGTCAGTCCCGTTGAAGATGAGTCACAATCCAGCCTGATTTAATGGTATAACTATCTCCCGTAAACAAGGGGAGATAGTTGCTGTTAACCACCTCAAACAAGCCGTTTTTATTTCTGTTACTGCTGCTGGTACTGGCAGCGGGTTTTCCTGCCTATTCAGTGGGCTCGCTTTCTGATCAGGAGCGCGAGCAAAAACAAGCCGAACTAAAAGTACTGCGTAAAAATATTTCTTCGTTACAAGAAGAAATTAACTCAACTCGCACCCGGCATAGTAATGCCAGCCGGGAGCTGCAAAAGATCGAGATGGCGATTGGTAAAACCGTCAGTAATCTCAAACAAATCAATCAAAAATACAGGCAGCAGCAAAAACGTTTAAAAAAGCTGTTTAAAGAAAAACGTCATCATGAAAAAGAACTGTCAGTACAACGTAGTTTGCTGGCCGAGCAATTACGTACCGCCTACAAGAACGGTCGGCAGGAATACCTTAAGCTCATTCTTAACCAACAGGATCCGGCTGCAGTCAGTCGCGTGATGACTTATTACAATTATTTCAACAAGGCACGCACACAGCGAATTGATAAGGCATTACAAACTATTAGCAGGCTTGAAAAGATTAAGACAGACATAGAACAACAGCAGCAGGTATTAACAAAATTAAAACAACAGCAACTGGCAGAAAAACAGCAACTTGAAAAAAGTTACAACAAACGGGCTGTTGTTGTCGTGCAATTAAGAAAGGAATTAAACAGCAAGGACAAAAAATTATCCCGGCTGCTGGAAAATGAAAAACAAATTCAGCGATTGTTACAGGCCATTCGCGAAGTGATGCCGGAATTACTCAGGGTGCCCGATGAAAGTTTACCGTTTGCCAGGTTACGTGGAAAACTCGAGTGGCCAGCAAGCGGCAGTATTAAAAAAGTGTATGGCAAAAGGCGTCAACCAGGTAACCTGAGGTGGAACGGTATTGTTATCAGGGCACCGCAGGGCCGGACCGTGCATGCAGTGGCACGTGGCCGGGTTGCCTACGCAGACTGGCTAAGGGGATACGGGCTATTGCTGATAATTGATCACGGTGATGGCTACATGAGTCTGTATGGTCATAACCAGAGCCTGTTCAGAGAAACCGGCGACTGGGTGGAAGCCGGCGAGGAAATTGCCAGCATTGGCAACAGCGGTGGTCAGCAGCAAAGTGGCCTGTATTTTGAAATTCGCCACAAAGGTAAGCCAACCAATCCGGGAAAATGGTGTCGAAAACAGCGACGTGGTTAACAGTCGCTGGCATTGAAAAGTTTGCACGCCTGGCCCATATTTGACTATATTGGGTGTCCACAATAAAAGATTGCTGTAATATCAAGCACGTAATCACTTTATTTAATAATCTGACTGAAATTAAAGACGCCACAGGAGTCCATGGCAATGAATAGTATTACCCGTAACCTGTTGATTTTATTGATAGGTCTTACCCTGGGAATTTCCCTGGCAACAGGAAGTGGCGTGCTTGCAGATCGTAGCAATGACAGCCCGAGCACCCGTTTACCCTTGGCAGATATTCGTGCCCTGAGCGAAGTGTTTGGCAAAATCAAGGAAAACTACGTCGAAGAGGTCAAGGATAAACAGCTGCTGGAAGATGCGATTCGCGGCATGCTTACTGGGCTTGATCCCCATTCAACATACCTCGACAAGGATGCCTTCAATGATCTGCGTGTTGGTACTCGCGGGGAGTTTGGCGGCCTGGGTATCGTGGTTGGCATGGAAGATGGGTTCGTGAAAGTCATTTCACCTATTGATGATACGCCGGCACAACGTGCCGGTGTAAAAGCCGGTGACTTCATCATCCGCCTCGATGAGAAACCGGTAAAAGGTATATTCTCGAAGCAGGATTTGGTTACGTGCGTATTTCCCAGTTCCAGGAACGTACCGGTAGAGATTTAAACAAGGCCATTTCCAAACTGAAAAAAGAAAACAAGGGATCGTTGAAAGGACTGGTGCTTGATTTACGTAACAACCCCGGTGGCCTGCTGGATGCGGCGGTATCGGTTTCGGATACCTTCCTTGAAAAAGGTGGCATCGTCAGTGTGGAAGGCCGAAACGAGAGTTCACACATGGCCCACAATGCACGTCCGGGTGATTTATTAAAAGGTGCGCCGATGGTGGTACTGGTGAATGGTGGCTCTGCCTCTGCTTCAGAAATTGTTGCCGGTGCCCTGCAGGATCACAAGCGTGCCATCATAATGGGTTCGCGCACTTTTGGTAAAGGTTCGGTACAAACAGTTATACCACTGGGTAATGACACCGCACTGAAGTTAACCACGGCAAGGTATTACACGCCAAACAAACGTTCGATACAGGCAGAAGGCATTGAGCCTGATATTGTACTTAGTGATCTTAAAGTCACTGAAAATGAAGATAAAGGAATAGTCCTTTCAACGATCCCTTGTTTTCTTTTTTCAGTTTGGAAATGGCCTTGTTTAAATCTCTACCGGTACGTTCCTGGAACTGGGAAATACGCACGTAACCAAATCCTGCTTCGAGAATACGACTCTTGACACTCTTAACGCGAATAACGGCACGGGCAAATCAGCAGGATGTGAAAAAGCTTCCGGTACCGGTAATTAGTATCATTATTGATGATTTGGGTTACCAGCTGAAGCAGGGTACCCGGGCAGTTAACCTGCCAGGCAAAATCACGTTTTCATTTTTACCGTATTCACCTTATGCAAAAAAACTGGCCGAGCAGGCCCATCAGCGACAGCAGGAAATTTTTGTACATATGCCAATGCAGTCAGATGAAGCCAAAAAGATGGGACCCGGCGGTTTACACCAGGCCATGAGCGAAGTGGAACTGGTTAAAACCGTAAAAGATGATTTATCAGCGGTTCCGCATGCCGTTGGTTTTAATAACCATATGGGCAGCCTGTTGACCCGCATGGATACCACTATGGAAACGGTAATGAAGGCAGCTTACCGTCCCGGTTTGTACTTTATCGACAGCAAAACGACGCATGACAGCGTGGCGCTGCAGCATGCCAGGCGCGTTGGCATCTACAGTGCAATTCGTGATGTATTCCTGGATCATGTCAAAACCAGGCAGTTCATAGAAAACCAGCTGGATACCCTGGTGAAGCAGGCGAGGACAAAAGGTACTGCTATTGCCATTGGTCACCCTTACAAAATAACGCTTGAAATATTGGAACAATGGATTCCACACGTTGAAGCACAGGGTGTTAAACTTGTTTCAGTGTCTGAGCTTATTCAACTACGTGAGCAAAGGAGATTAGCATGGCAAAAGTCCTCGTCCCGCTCGCCCAGGGCTGTGAAGAACTAGAAGCGGTTACCATTACCGACCTGCTCACCCGCGCAGGTATTGAGGTTGTCACAGCAGGATTGGATGATAAGCCAGTTAAAGCTAGTCGCGGCATGGTATTGATGCCGGATCACTTACTGGATGAAGTCATGGATCAGGAGTTCGACATGATCGTGTTACCCGGCGGTTTACCCGGTGCTGATCATCTGAATAATGATCCCCGTATTCAACAACTGGTCAAAAAACTTTCCCAGGCAAATAAAATTACCGCGGCAATATGCGCGGCCCCCAGGGTACTGGCAACGGCCGGGCTTCTTGATAACAAGCAGGTAACCAGTTTTCCCGGGGCGCTGGATAATTTTAAAGCCAGGAATATGAATTACCTTGAAGACGCGGTTGTAGTGGATGGCAACGTGATTACTTCGCGTGGTCCCGGAACCGCGATGGATTTTGCGTTAACATTAATTGAAAAACTCGCGGGTAAAGCCAAACGAGACGGGGTTGAAGCATCATTACAACGACCTGCTTAAAACAAGAATTATAAATTATGCGAATTATTGAAGTCATTGCCGATTGCGGGCATAGCGATACTTTAAATAGTATCGCGGAACAATATGAAATACTTGAGCACTGGACTTTGCCTACAGCAGAGGAAGATGACACACGTTGCATAACCAGGATGCTGGTTATACCTGAAAAACAACAAAAAGTGATAGATGCGGTACAGCTGGTACTGGAGAAAGCAGAAAACGCACGCATGATGATACTGCCGGTTGAGGCAACATTGCCTTACCCCGAGGTTGATGCAGAAGCCAAAGAAAAACGTGCCAAAACCCGCAGTCGCGAAGAGCTTTACAGTAATATTATCGCTGGTTCAACATTAGACAGTAACTTCATATACATGGTGATCCTGTCTACTATCGTAGCAGCGATTGGTTTGTTAGAAGATAACGTGGCAGTGGTGATCGGTGCGATGGTTATTGCGCCATTACTTGGGCCTAATATTGCTTTAGCCTTCGCCACATCGCTGGGCGATACCAAGCTCATAGGGAAAGCATTTAAAACAAATATTACCGGTTTGGGTATAGCGTTGCTTCTTTCAGTTGCTTTAGGTTATGCGTGGCCATTAAATTTTGAAAGCCGTGAGTTAATGATGCGTACCGGCGTTGATATCGATGGTATCGTATTAGCATTGGCATCAGGTGCCGCTGCAGTGCTGTCATTAACCTCCAGCTGGATCAATTCACTGGTAGGCGTAATGGTTGCGGTCGCGCTACTCCCACCTACTGCAACTTTAGGGTTGATGTTTGGTGAGGTCATTACCAGGAAGCTATTGGTGCAGCTCTTTTACTGGCCGTTAATGTGGTATGTGTGAATTTATCCGCAAAGCTTTCTTTCCTGGCGAAGGGAATTAAACCAAGGACCTGGATAGAAAAAGAAAAAGGCAGGCAGTCAGTGTTCGTATCGGCTTTTATCTGGATACTGTTGTTAATCATACTCATAACGATAATTATAGTCCGGCGCGACCTGTTACCAGTTTAATCATAAGTTTGCGGACTCATTTCCAATGCAACAGGTGAAGTTCTATTCATCGCCACAAAATCACTATGTTCTTCTTCCGCTGGCGCTTCACTTACCGAGATACGCAGTAATGTAAATAAAGTCAGTATTAACAGGGTCGCTGAAAAAAATGACTGTATGCCATGTGCGCCAAAGTAATCCATGTTTAGTGACGCAAGAAATGGTCCAGTTATGGCACCGATGCCATATATTTGCATTAATCCTCTTGTGGCCTCAAGAGTTTGTTCTTTTTTAATACGATCATTGACGTGTGCAATACTCAGGCCATACAGGCTGAATATGAAACCGCCAAATATAAAATTCAAGATGTAATATAGTTGTATAAATTCACGACCAGTAACATAAATAATTATTGCGATTAGAGAAGCAAAGAAACTTATAATGGCAAGAATTATACGTCGGTCATAATAATCAGATATCAAGCCTATTGGCCATTGTAATGAAGCACCACCAAGAATACATATTGCAATCAATGATGCGATTTCATGATGAGTTAACCCAATCTTTGATGCATAAACCGGCATCATGCCGTAGAAAGCGCCGACTATGACACCTGACATCAACATACCAAAAATACCCTGTGGTGATTTTCGATAGAGGAAAGCGAGGTTAAGTTTTGGTGTATCGATGAGTTCTGGTTGTCGTATTCGTGTTAAGGCAATAGGTACGAGTGCCAGAGAGATCAGTATCGAGGTAATAGCAAACAACTCAAAACCGTTTGGACTATAAAGCAGCAACAGGTATTGCCCACCGGCAGTCGCAAGCAAGGTAATCAGCATATAGGTATTAAAAAACTTACCTCGAGACTCATTGGGTGAGATCATATTTAACCAGCTCTCAATGATCATATAGAGTCCAACTAGTGTATAGCCTGTTATTATTCTTAATACGATCCAGGCAGCAGGATGAGTAGTCATGGCAAAAAGTATGGCGGAAACGGAAGCGATGGTAGCCATGGCGGCATAAGCACGTATGTGACCCACCCGTGCAATTAAACCGGGACAACTGTAAGTACCAATGGCAAACCCGACAAAATAGGAAGACATTATGATGCCGGTTGTGGTCAGAGAAAATGACTCAATGTCTGCACGTAAACCAATTAATGTACCTTGTAATCCTGTCCCCAGGATTAACATGGCAGAACCAAACAATAGTGAAAATATTGAGACTACTATTTTCAGCATTAATGTTATGGTGGTTTTCTGTTGTTATTGATTACTTGCCTGATCGAATAACGGGTAGGCACCGCTATCATCATGTACTTCATTACCAACCAATGGTGGATTGAAGACACAGATCATGGTCATGTCAGAACTGGCTCTCAGGTAATGTTCGTCATGCTTATCAAGTGCATATAAGGTGCCATCGTTAATGGGATACACCTTGCCTGTTTTGATGTCTTCAATCTCGCCTTTGCCAGCAACACAATAAACCGCTTCGAGGTGGTTCTTGTAATGGATATGGGTTTCGGTGCCTGCATAAATAATGGTTTCATGCATGGAAAAACCCATGCCATCACCCTTCAGCAGGAAGCGACGGCTGGTCCAGTTGCCGTTCTCGGCATGGACTTCCTTGTCACTACCGATAATATTATCTCGTGTTACAACTTTCATCAGGCTGCACCTTGGTACAAGTTTTCATAATGTTTTATCAATGATTGTATCGTTTCATCGATAATATCAATGCCTTGTAACAGCTGTTTTTCGTCGATGGTCAACGAGGGAAGAAATTTAACCACGTTGTCTTCCGGGCCTGCCAGCTCGATAATCAGGTTATTTTTAAAAGCCTGTTTTGAAATCTGCTCAGCAAAACCGGTTCGCTTGAAGTCCAGCCCCCAGACCATGCCGCGACCACGTAGCTCAATATCAAGCTCCGAATATTTCTCTACTATTTTTTCAAGTGACTCGCGCATCAGATTACTTTTATGCTTGATGGTCTCGCTGAAATCATCGGTGCTCCAGTAATGTTCCAGTATACGGGTAGCCGCAACAAAGGCGAGATTATTACCCCGGAAGGTTCCGGTGTGTTCACCTGGTTTCCACTGGTCTAGCTCGGGGCGCATCAATACGATAGCCATCGGTAATCCACCCCCGATTGATTTTGACAGGGTGATCATGTCCGGTTTGATACCAGCCTCTTCAAAACTGAAGAAGTCACCGGTACGGCCATTACCGACCTGGATGTCATCAATAATCAGCAGGATGTCAAAATCACGGCACAGTTTTTCCAGTGCGCGTAACCATTCATTGCTGGCTACGTTGATACCACCTTCACCCTGCACAGTTTCAACAATGATGGCTGCCGGTAAATCAACACCACTGGATTTATCCGCGATCATCTTGCGCAGGTAATCAATAGTATTAACGTCTTTACCAAAGTAACCATCAAACGGCATCGAGTCGGCATTCATCCTGGCACCATAATGTTCATCACGGTAATAATCATTACCGGTTATCGCCAGAGAGCCCATGGTCAAACCATGATAGCCATTGGTAAAGGCAATCACGTTGGAACGCTTCTTAACCATACGTGCCAGTTTCAGCGCGGTTTCAACCGCATTGGTTCCGGTTGGGCCGGTGAACTGTATTTTATAATCCAGGTTCCTGGGTTGCAGGATACAGTCATTGAAAGCGTTTAAAAAATCACGCTTGGCGATCGTCGCCATATCAAGTCCATGTACAATGCCGTCAGACTGTAGATACTCAATCAATGCCTCGCTAACAATTTGATTGTTGTGGCCATAATTTAATGTACCGGCACCGGCAAAAAAGTCGATATAGGCATTATCATGCTCGTCATACAGGGTAGAGCCTTTGGCCTTGTTAAAAATTGCCGGGAATGAACGTACATAGCCACGTACTTCCGATTCAATTTGTTCAAAAATTCGCATACTTCTTTTCCTGTTCATGTACTGGGTTGAGGTCAATCGATAAAAGAATTTCAGCCTCATGGGATTGCTCACCAAAATCAGATTCAGAAATGAACTCGGATTCGGTAATCTCGCTGCCTATGGACTGGCAATATTTCTCAAATAATCCGCGTGAGGCCTTGTTGCTCGGGTTAACTGTGGCCGTTAGTGTGCTGGCATGGCGGCACTCAGGTCGTGATAACAGGCAGCTCAGCATCATGCTGGCCAGTTTCTGGCCACGCATTTTTTCATCAACAGCCACCTGCCAGATGAATAATGTGCCTGGCTCGCTGGGCGTAAAATAAGCTGAAATGAATCCGACAATTTCACCCTGAAACTCAGCTACCATGCAGGTATCAGCATGGTGATGACTTAGCAGGTAATAGCTGTAGACCGAATTGACATCTAACGGCGGTGATTGAGTGATCAGGCGATGAATGGCCTCGCCATCTCTGGCCATGGGCTTTCTAAACAAGACTTCTCTATCTGTTATGTGGTGATACATGATTTCCTTAGTCATTTTTTAAATTAATGCATAGTATACGAAACATTAGCATCCAAATCAATTGTATAGAAATATTTTGCATACAACCTTATATAGTACTAAAATTCTCTAAATCAGCGTAAAATTGCCATTTAATAGGTATTTGGAATAGTGAAGGGCGTTTGGTAAGTGGAAACCCATGAACGAGTATTGATTGAGCTGCGAAAAATTATTCGCGCCATTGATTTGCACTCCAAGCAAATTCAGAAGGTATCCGGCGTCACGGGACCGCAACTGCTGGTGCTTCATGCTATTAATAAGTCAAAAGAAATTACCACCGGCCATATCGCCAGGGAAGTAAACCTGAGCCAGGCAACCGTAACTTCTATTCTGGACAGGCTGGAAGCTAAAGAATACGTGCAACGTATTCGTTCCACGACGGATAAACGCAAAGTCTACGTGTCGCTGACAATAAAAGGCCAGGGCCTGATTGATAGTGCGCCGCCTTTACTACAGGATAAGCTCATCAGTAATTTCACCAATTTATCGGCAGGTGAACAGCAGCAGATACTTGATTCCTTGCAGCAACTCTCAACTATGATGGGTGCGGACGAGATAGATGCTTCCCCCGTTATTGTTACCAGCAGTGAAAAAGTCGATGCCCATTAACAACTAAATTAATGGCTGATGTATGGTAAAGCGCCTGGCATGGATTGATGCACTACGTGGGATAGCCATCCTGTTAATGGTTATTTATCATTTTTGTTATGACCTCACCTATTTCAGGCTGGCGCACTTTGATTTTTATCGCGATCCTTTCTGGTTAAATTTTCGTAACGTTATTGTTGGCTCTTTTGTATTTATCGTCGGGGTCAGTTTTTCGCTGGCGACCAGTAAGGGAGTTAACTGGATAGCGTTTAATAAACGCCTTGCTATCCTTATTGGCTGTGCACTAGGCATAAGCCTGTTAACCTACTTTATGTTCCCCGGGCGTACGATATTTTTTGGCATTTTACATTTCATAGCCCTGGCCAGTGTGCTGGCTCTATTATTCAGAAAATTTTACTGGTTAAACCTGTTTATCGGTGTTGGTGTCATAGTGGCTTTTCTCACAATTAGATCACCGATGTTTAATACTGACTGGCTGGTCTGGATAGGCTTTTATACAAAAAAACCGTTAACAGAAGATTTTGCACCAGTGTTCCCCTGGTTTGGGGTTGTGCTCATCGGAACATTTGCGGGCAAATTTATTTTGAAAAATTCAGCTTTAGTAAAAATAGCCGCTTCAAATCCACGAGTGAAACTATTTAATGCGTTAAAATTAGCTGGCCGGAACAGTTTGTTGATATATATGGTTCACCAACCAATATTAATGGGAATGTTGTACCTGGTAATGCTGGCTTTATAATAATTCTTCAAGCCACTTCCGTGCGTCTTCAAGATTATTAAATACTTTTGTTGGGTATGGACTCTTTCCGGCAACACTTGAATATAACTCGTTCAGTTTCTCAATCTGTGGATCAGTCGCTACCTGGGCAATGTATATATGAGGGTTGCTCAAGGCTGCTGCAATATCTATTGCTGCAATTATTTTTATATCCTTGGGTGAAATATCGATTTCCGTTACGTCTAGAAAATTATTAATGACGTATCGAACAGAATCAAACCGTGCATCTGCTTCAACTTGCTGTATCGATTCGAGCAGTTCTTTCCCGGCTAGCTTGCCAGAAAAGAGGCGATAGATTCCATGTTGTTCCCAGATATTTTTGTATGACACCGTGGATTCTGCTTATTTTTTATTTCCTGGCCAGGAGCTCAGAATAATTGCGCCACCAAGTATTACCAGCACCCAGGTGATAACGGGTGCGTTACCCAGCATAGGTTTACTGAAGCCATCCAGCGAGGAAAATAAGGAGGCTGATATTAACAAGCTGCCACCAATGATCGCGCCAAAACTGCGTCGATTAGCCTGGCGGATTTCATTTTTGATTTCTTCCATTTGTTGTGGCTTGAGTTCCATCTTCAGCTTGCCATCACGTGCCTGTTCCAGTACATCATGGAATAGTCCGGGAAGTTTAGGCATTTGTTCCAGCCATAGTGGACCCTGTTCACGCAGGTGGCGGAAGAATGAGCGTGGTCCGATTTGTTCAGCCATCCAGCGTTCTAAAAATGGTTTGGCTGTTTTCCAGAGATCGAGGTCCGGGTAAAGCTGGCGGCCGAGGCCTTCTATATTTAACAGCGTTTTCTGTAGCAGGATCAGTTGTGGCTGTACTTCCATGTTAAAACGTCGCGCGGTCTGAAACAGTCGTAACAACAGGTGACCAAAGGATATTTCTTTTAATGGTTTGTCAAAAATAGGTTCACAGACTGTTCTTATTGCCGCTTCAAATTCATCTATACGGGTATCTTCTCCTACCCAGCCGGAATCCACGTGCAGTTGGGCAACGCGCCGATAGTCACGGTTAAAGAAAGCCAGGAAATTTTCAGCCAGGTAACGTTGATCACTGGGATTAAGTGTACCCATGATGCCAAAATCAACCGCGAGGTACTGGCCATTATCTGCGACGAAAATGTTTCCCGGGTGCATGTCAGCATGGAAGAAGCTGTGTTTAAACACCTGGGTAAAGAAAATTTCCACACCACGCTCAGAAAGTGCAGCCATATCAATACCGGCTGCTTTTAACTCATCAATGTTACCAATAGGTATGCCGTGGATACGTTCTGTTACCAGAACGTTACTTCTGGAGTAGTCCCAGTAAACTTCAGGTATATAAAGCAGCGGTGAGTTTTCGAAATTACGGCGTAACTGGGAAGCATTTGCAGCTTCACGCATCAGGTCAAGCTCATCAACCAGGGTTTTTTCAAACTCGGCAACGACTTCACGTGGGCGCAATTGCTTGCCTGCTGACCAGTAACGTTCAATTTTATCGGCAATGATATAAAGCAAACCGATATCTCGATTTATCACGGGAAGGATACCGGGGCGTACAACCTTCACCACCACATCAGCACCATCATGTAATTTTGCTGCATGTACCTGTGCAATGGACGCAGAAGCAAACGGTTCGCTTTCAAACTCGGCAAATACCTCATCAAGAGACTGACCGTAGGCTTTTTCAATCAGGTCTCGCGCCTGGCTGGCAGAGAAAGGTGGAACCTGGTCCTGGAGTTTGGCCAGCTCAGTGGCAATGTCATCCGGTAGCAGGTCTCGGCGCGTTGAGAGGATCTGTCCGAACTTGACGAAAATCGGGCCAAGATCTTCCAGGCTACGACGAATCCGCTCTGCGCGACTGGTACGGCGTGAAACCCAGGTCCATGGCATGAGGAATTTAATGTAGCGAACAGGTCGAAACAGGTGAGTGGCCAGGATCAGATCATCCAGGCCATGACGGATAAGCACCTGGCTAATGTACAGCAGTCTGAGGAGCTGAGAAATTTGTCGCATTACCTGAATTTTCAATAACTTAAAAAGAGTTTCGCATTGTAATCGAGCTGTGAAATGACTGCCAGCGAAATCCGATAAAGATAGGAAAACACCAACTATAACAATGGGTTATTGAAATAAAATTAAAGTATGGTTTAACGATGGTCGATTTATAGTCATATACCGGATGCAAAACACTAAGAAATAAATTGCAGTTAGGTGCGGTTTAAATTGAAACCGAGGAGTCAAAAATGTCATGTTCACACGCCGCGAGCTGTCCATTGTTTGCCCAGTTTGCAATGGAGCCGTCGTTAAAAGTCTGGAAACAACACTTTTGTGAGGGTGCTTATACTACCTGTGTTCGTTACCAGCATTCACTTCAGGGCAAAACCGTTCCCATAACCCTGTTGCCCAACGGCAAGGTATTAAACAAGGTACGTAACAAAGACGAAGTCGCAGGTTCTGCGTTGTTCAACGCTATCTATAAAGGCCGCGTGCCAATGGTAAAAAGTATGCTGAAGAATAAAGTGGCTTCCTCAGCGATTGTGGCTTCGGATGGTATGACACCATTAATGGCCGCCGCCAGTACCGGTAATGTTGAGCTGGTGGAACTTTTCCTTCAGTTTGGTTGTAACCCGTTTAACAAACGTAATGATGACAGGCGTGCTGTTGATATTGCCAACGAAGTGGGTCACGCAGAGTGTGCATCTGTCATTCAGAACTATATGGATAGTAACCCTGAACTGGAAGCAACATCAGGTAGGGTTTCCCAACAGGAAACTGAGACAAAAGAGAGTGAAGAAAAAGAAGCTATGAAAGACGTTGTTAGTTTGCTTCGCAAGCTGAACCCGTTTAAGAAGGTAGGGTGATTGCTATGGAGTATTGGTCCTGGTGGATAGGTGCATTGGCACTGGGTATTTTTGCCGTCATTTATGGTTTGCTGACGAGCAAACCGCTGGGTGTTTCCGGCAGCTGGTTGCGGATAGCAAACTGGCGAGATGACAAGGATCTCAAAGAGGCGGAAGATTTTTTTGAAGACAAGGATGCGGCAGCAGATGATTTAATGGCAGCAACACTTGCCGAGTTTGGTGATGATGTTATTAAAAATTCCGATGAGCCCGAGGTAATACAGAATACTTCAACACCTGCTGCTAAATCAGCTACTGTACCGGCAGGCGCACACCTGGTTTTCCTGGCTTCCATGTTTCTTGGCTCGTTTATTACAACGATGTTACATGGTGGATTTGAAATCCAGTTTGAGCTGAGTGAAATTCACACCAGGATCTTTGGTGATACGTGGGAAGTGTGGGCGAGTTTATTCTGTGGTGGTGTCATGGTGGGCTTTGGCACACAAATGGCAGGTGGCTGTACATCAGGGCATGGTTTGAGCGGGTGTGCCCAGTTTGTTCCAGCCAGCCTGTTATCAACCGTTATTTTTATGTCCAGCGCGATTGTGCTTTCGCTATTTATGAAATTAACCAGTTTGGCATAGGTGAACGTTATGAAACATTATCTTGTTTACGGAAGTATGGGCGCATTGATGGGGTTTATCCTGGCAAATATTGGTTACGCCAATTACGATGAAATTCACAGGATGTTCGTATTCGAAGATCTGCGTATGCTGTATACCTTTGCCGGTGCGGTAGGAGTAGTTGCCGTATTTTCCCTGATACTGTCGGGCCGTTTTCCAAAACAACATAAAATCATTCAGCCGGGTATATTGCCAGGTAACATGTTATTCGGTTTTGGCTGGGCCATTACCGGCGCATGTCCGTCACTGGTATTCGTACAGCTGGGACAGGGACATATGCCGGCCCTGATGACCATGTTTGGCATTTTAACGGGTGTGTTGTTGTACAAGAAAGTACATGCACGATTCTTCATGTGGGATGTCGGTGCGTGTAGTAGTGCCTGAGTTGCCCGGGATTATACATTACACGACCAGTACCCTGTTACTCGACGGTAAATATCTAAAACTTTTTTAAAGGTGATTTTGCTATTCAATATAGTAAATCATAATAAATTACATATATGCCTGGACACTAACGGGGACAGTAACATCAGTTAGATAATAATTAAGAATCAAGGAGTATTTACAATGGAACAGCAAGCGGTTGCACAAACAAAAATCCCTTTTGATTTTCAAGGACGAGGTGGTGAGTATTTTGGGATCTGGATTGTTAATCTATTACTAACCATTATTACAGTTGGTATATATACACCCTGGGCCAAGGTGCGTACCAAGCGTTATTTTTACGGTAAAACATTTTTAAACAATACCAACTTTTCCTACCTGGCGGATCCAATCGCCATACTGAAAGGCTGGCTGATAGCAGTTGCGGTGTTTATTGTATACAGTGTTTCCACCAATTTTGTGCCTGTCCTGGAATTGCTTTTCATGATTCTATTTGTTCTGGTTTTACCATTACTGGTGGTTCGCTCTATGGCTTTCCGTGCCAGGAACTCGGCATGGCAAAATATTCGTTTTGACTTCAAGGGGCGTTACGGGGAAGCATTCAAGGTATTTATCTTGTGGGGTGTCTTTGCCAATATTCTTTCCCTAGGCCTGTTGTTTCCTTATGTCCAGTATCGCCAGACACGTTTTTTACTTGAAAACAGCGGTTATGGGAAATCCGATTTTGAATTCAAAGCCAAAACTGCTGACTTCTATATTATTTACCTGATCGTACTTGGAATAATGACACTATTCAGTATCTTGATGGTCGCTGCCGGTGCCGGTGTTGGTGCCATGATGGAAGTGTCAGCAACGCTAACGCCTGAGGAAAGATACAATCAAATTGCAGTGAATTCCCAGATGGTAATGGTGCCATTGATGATGCTGATGTATTTTTTTATATTTGCCTATGTGCAAAGCAGGGTTGGCAACCTGGTGTGGAGTAATGTAAAGATAAAAGAAAATGGTATGGAAAGCACGATGCGCGCCAGGGACCTGATGTGGATTTATTTTACCAATATACTGGCAATTACCCTGTCTTTTGGGTTACTAGTGCCATGGGCCAGGGTACGTGCCACGCGTTACCGGTTTGACAAGCTGCAACTGATTCCTGCTGGCAACCTCGATCAGTTCGTACAGGCTGAACGTAACCATGTAAATGCACTTGGCGAGGAAATGGGAGACGTATTTGATATCGATATCGGTATATAGGATTTCTCATGGTTGAGTTACAGGGACAGTATTTTGATGGACAAACGTCAGAGGGTAAGCCGGCAAAACTGCTATGTACCAGTAGCAGTTTTGAGTTACAGACGGCTGATAATTATCACTGCTATACACTGGACGAAATAAAATTACAGCCACGCCTGGCGAACATCAATGCCCGTTTCGAGTTGAACGATGGTGCAGTTTTTGAAGCGGCTGATCAGCCCGGCCTGGATGATATTTACAAACAATTGCATCAGGGTGCCTTACACCAGTTTATTCACAAGCTTGAAAACAACCTTGTATATATTGTTCCCACGCTGGTTGTGGCTGTTGTCGTTATGTGGGCGCTAATCCAGTTTGGTATTCCGCAATTTGCCAAATCTGTTGCCTATCAAATACCGGTTGAATACGAGAGCCGCATGGGTAAAGAATCCCTGGCAATTATAGATAAGGCATTTTGCAAACCTTCAAAGCTTACCGCTGGCAGGCAGGCATTTTTGCGAAGTAAAATGCTGACCATGCTTGGCAATCCCGATGCCTACCAGGTTGAGTTTCGCTACTGTGAAGCTATCGGTGCCAATGCCCTTGCGTTGCCATCCGGCATCATCATTTTTACCGATGATATGGTAAATCTTGCAAAACATGATGAGGAATTACTGGGGGTATTTGCTCATGAAGTTGCCCATGTGGATAATCGTCATACTTTGCGTCATATCCTGCAGGATTCCATAACTGGTTTATTAATTGTTGTACTCACAGGTGATGTTGGTTCTGCAAGCTCAATCGCAGCCGCAGTTCCTACTGTATTATTACAAACCAAGTTTTCCAGGGACTTCGAGCGGGAAGCGGATATCCAGGCAGCAGGCTTTATGGTTAAACATAATTTGCGACCCGTCCACCTGGCGAATATATTAGAACGGCTGGAAAAAGAATATGGGGACGGTGAGGAAAGTAGCGGTTTCCTGTCCACGCATCCGTTAACCAAGGAACGAGTGAAATATTTAACAAATTATAATAACAAATAATTAAGGAGAGAGTGATGAACGGAGAAGACTCAACAAGTAATGCCAAACTTGTTTATATCCTGTACCTGGTAAGTATACTTATTGGTGTTACCGGTTTGATTGGTGTGATTATGGCCTATGTAAATCGTGGTGATGCAACAGACTGGCTGAAAAGCCATTATCAATTTCAGATCAGGACCTTCTGGATAGGTTTTCTCTACATGCTGCTGGGAGTAATATTAGCGGCAGTCATCGTGGGATATTTCATCTTGTTTTTCAGCCTTATCTGGCTGATTGTTCGTTGTGTCATTGGTTTAAAACAACTGGATAAAGGCGAGGCCATCAATAACCCAACCAGCTGGATGTTTGGATAAGCTGAATTAAATATTTTAATTTCAAAGTAACAGGGGCCAGGTGGCCCCTTTTTTGTCGGTGTATTAAATATTAGCGACGGCCACCAGCACGGACCATCCCGGTTGTGCGGGTAGACATGGACATGCTTCGTGTCACAGTGCTGCTACCACCCATCCTGGAAGTCATCGTGTCTAATTCATCATCGTAACGGTTTACCGAGTCTGCGCCATCACCGTACTGAACCAGATCCATAAATGTTTCCTGGTCATCTTCAATGCGGGTATTGTGAATATCATTTGGCATGTTGGCAGAGCCCGGACCCCAGACGCTATTATGATCGGCATGCGTAACGCCGCTTGCAATTATGCCACCAGTGACGAGCATGGCGAATAGTGATTTTTTATTCATGGTTTATACCTCTAAAACTACAAAAAACATAATGTTCGATATGATTTAATGCCTGTTGAACGGTTTGGTTGACATTTAGATCATGCGAATGGGCCGAAATTGTTACGGTTTTGTTAATTTTTATGTTTTGGTATTATTTTTGTTTAATTTATTTATTTTTTGTGTTAATCATTTTCCATTTGTTGCGTTTATAGAATCAGAGTAACTAATCTGAAGGAACATTTATCAAGGAGTACAGAATAAAAGTAACAAAAATGGTTGCCGGTTTATTTGCAATGACAGTGATGGTACCTGCCGCAATGGCACAACAGGATTCATACCGTGAAAAACGTATGGAACTGCACCAGGAGCAATTGGAGCAAAGAAAATCGCAGCATATGGAAAAGCGCCAGGAGCATCACAGAATGCACGAGAAATACAAGGAACAGAAAATGTACAAGTATGAGCACATGGAAAAACAGCCTGGTGGCTACCGGATGAAAGGAAAGAATTAGTTGAAATACCGGCAGGATGAAATATTATTCATCCTGCCAATACCACTAGCTATTTTGTAACGGAATAAAGCAGGCAAATTCAAGAGGAAATCAAGTTGAACAAGTTGATATTTATTTTATCATTCCTGTTTGTAAGCATTAAAGCGATAGCAGGGGATTACAGTATTACCGCTGGTGCAGAATATACAAATGGAGACTACGGTGGAGATATCGATACTTCTATATTTTATGCGCCCTTTACCCTGGAATATAAAGCGAAGCGCTATAGCTGGGGTGTAACAGTACCTTTCGTCTACATCAGCGGTTCGGAAGACGTAGTTATCAGCAGTACAACAAAAACAAGCATGACGACAACCAAGAAAACTTCAACGACCAGTAGTACTGACCGTACTGATTCCGGTATTGGTGACATTCAGCTAACCGGTACTTATCATCTCACAAAAGAAACGGCAGACAGCCCGTGGCTGGGAGTAACAGGAACGATCAAGCTGGGAACAGCAGATGAGGACAAGAACCTGGGTACCGGGGAAACGGATTACTCGTTACAGCTTGATGCCGGGAAGAAAGCGTTACATGGATATATCGGTTACAGGATAATTGGGGATAGTGACACGGTTGATTATGACAACACATTTTTTATGTCGGCAGGCGTTACTTTGCCCGGAAATAATGAATGGATGACAACGATAGACTACTATTTTGAAGAGGCGTCTGTCTCTGGCGGGGATGATGCTCAGGATTTAACGCTAACTTGGGGTAAGAAGCTGGAGCAGAGAAAATTTATGAGTGTTTACTTTATTAAAGGATTATCTGATGCCAGTCCAGACCTGGGAGTAGGCATTACTCTAACATATGGTCTTTAATCAAGATATTTTGGTTGGAAAATTTACTTTTCACCAACATTAAAGCCAAATTATTTCTTCAGGTTAAATTCCTCAATCACCTGATCAACACCAGGCTACCCATGAACTTAGTGGATTTCAATAGGGGTGAGTTTAGTGCTATTGCGGTAGCACTGCCTCCCATCATTTCCTGACTTTTAAATATTCTCTGGCTTTATCTTAAGCAACTTTTGAACAGTTACTTAATACTCAGTTGCGCGTAGTTTTGCCTGCAGTTAGCGTAGATATCGAGGTTTGGTTTATAAATATTACTGGAAACATTCATCAGGCCAAGGACAGAATGGAACAGGTAATCGTGACTATAGGATTCACTAGCATGTTGTTTCAGGCATTGCTTGTTCAGATGGTGATCGGCAAGGAATTCATCTGAAAACCAGCTTATATATGGTACGTGTGTTTGTTCCTGTGGTGCAACAATATAGGGCATGCTGTGTAAATAAATGTTGTTTTCACCCAGTGATTCTCCATGATCCGATACATAAATCATTGCAGCATTTAAATTGCCAGTTTCATTTTTAAGTAGATTTATGATGCGTGACAGGAAGTAATCGGTATACGCAATGGTATTGTCATAGGCATTTAGCAAGGATTCATGATCACAACTGCTTAGATCATTTGTTTCACAAACTGGTGTAAATTTTTTAAAACTTTCTGGATAACGTAAATAATAGGCAGGACCATGACTGCCATTCTGGTGAAGTACAATCACCATGTCGCTGGTTGCGGATTCAATCTGTTGTTGCAAGTGATCCAGTAAAACTTCGTCGAAACATTCACGCTCATTACATACAGTGTCAATGTGCAAGTGTTTCATTTGTTCTGTTTTAACGTTCTTACATACGCCTTTACATCCGGAGTTATTATCACGCCAGGCTACATTTATTCCTGCATGCCTAAGAACATCAGTCAGGTTTTCATAATAGGGTGCATCAGATTCATCAAAATCGTGACGAGTGAAATGAGAGAACATACACGGAAGTGATGTATGTGTTGATGTGCCACAGGAGTGAAAATGCGGGTAACTAATAATATCTTCTTTACTTAATAATGGATTGGTAGGTTTGTTATAACCGTTCAGGGAAAAATTCTGTGCCCTTGCGGTTTCGCCAACCACCAGTACCAGTACATCATGTTTACTATTGCCGATTTTTTGTAACTGAGTGGCATCCAGGCCTATGGGGGTAATAGATTTCTTGTTATGGCTTAATGCTTCTGAAAAATATTTCCCCGTGCTGTAAATATAGTTCGCCGGGTTAATCAGGTAACGAATTTCATGGTGATTTCTAAACAGGGAAGCATAATCAGCTGAAAAGACAATAAAGTTAACGATGATTGCGATACCTGACAGGCTTATAACCGCCAAATTGGATATCAGTTGCCGGGTAACAGGACGGTAAGTAAGTTGCAGACGGCTAACAACTATTGCGGGTAGTAAACCCAAAAACAGGATATAGAGAAATAATTTATAGCTTAGGAGATCACGTACTTCACTGCTGTCAGTTTCAAACGTGTTATGGATCATCTGAACATCAATGACAATACCATAATTATTCATAAAGTAAGCCACCGTAGCGGACATTACCAGTATGAAAATAATCACCGGTTTAAAAATATATTTAAAACGTAA
>JARRJY010000042.1:3588-25965 GCA_037388705.1 Gammaproteobacteria bacterium | reverse complement strand
GTAAATAGCCATTTAATTAATTTTTATTGAACCAGTCTGCCGCTTCGCGCACGGATTGCTGGTCAAACTTGAAGCGCAGTTTCAGGTAGGCGCCTTCTGCTTTGTAACCTGACATTGAGAAGTCATCATCTTCAAAACCATCCCAGTTATAACCCACGCTTAGCCACATGTTGGTTGCCAGGTTAAAGCCGAGTGACAGGCCGTAGGAGTATTCATGCTGGTTATGTTCGTGGCTACGTAACATGCTGCCATGTGCACCAATGTCCAGGTGCTTGTTAATATCGTAGCGCAACTCCAGGCCAAATGTATCGGTGGTGCCCGAGTAGCTGACATTATCTATGGTATCGCGAACATACTTGATGCCATAGTAAGGGCTGAACTGGATACCCGCAGCGCGGTAATTGAGTAACAGGTTATTCACCAGTTTCTGGTTATCAAATTCCTGTGCACCGCCAGTTTGTTCATCGAGGACAAAGTCCGTGCGATTTAGCACAGTCCAGTTTCGTGCCAGTGGACGGTAAACCAGGCCAAGACGCAGGTCACTTTGTACACCTTCTTCACCGGTTATGGCTTCAGTTCTGAATGATTGCAGGCGTGCTGACATCCCCAGGCCCTTGGCAGGTTCACCCACGATGCCACTGTAGATACCCAGTTTATCTTCGCTATCGGCATCGCGTACTTCAACGCGAGATGTCCAGCTCCAGCTTTCCACTTTGTAGTTTGCACCCAGTGATACCGCGGTGAAATCTTCACTGCTACCTGAGGCAGGTGGTACGTTTACATTTAATGGTGTATTGCCCGGATCCCTGATGGTTTTGCTCTTATCAATACTGGCGTCAATACTCCAGTTATCATTTACCTGCCATGTCTGGACCAGGCCAGCATTGGCAAACAGGCGTGGGCCGTATTCACTGGTTTGTTGTTCCACTGACGTGCTAACGGATGCACCGGTCCATGGGCGGGCAGTCATACCCGCACGGGTCGTTTCTGTTTCTTCCTTGTCACCACTGGTGTATTCCTGTTCAACGAACAGCATGGTCGACAGGTTCAGCATGTAATCAGCACCGATAATGGTACGGTCCGGGTAGTCGGCGTTTTCGTTATGGTTGATGGACTGGTCGTGGGCAAAACGCAGTTTCAGGCGGTTATCCAGGAATGATTGATGCGCACCCAGGGTGAACTGGGTTGACTGGTTTTTGCTACCATCAGTGTAAGTATCGGTAGCATTACGGATACCGCCATTGATGCCGTAGTGGTTGTTGTCATAAGCCAGGCTGGTTTCAATCACTTCGCGCTCGGCCTCGGTAAGCAGGTTGGACTGCTGGTAAACCTTGGCATCAAACTTGAACGCATCGGAAATGTGGTAACGGTTTTCCAGGCCTATCTTGCGCGTGCCATCTTCACTACCTCGTTGTTGACCCAGGCCAAAACCGGATTCGGTTTCACGGTAGTAAACCCTGCTTTCATGCTTGCTGGAGATGTGTGACAGTTCAGCCAGGTAAGCATCTTTACTTTCTGCATTGGCCTGTTTACTGGTGGCGTATTCAGCCTTAAGTTCTGTGTGTTCACTGAGCTGTATCGTGGTATCAACACCGCTTAGCGTATTGTCGCCGCTGCTCTTGCCTTCGTTAATGTGGCTGATACCCAGTTCCAGCTTGTTATCCATGAAGCGCACTGCACCACGACCACCGTAGGTCCATTCTTCAGAACCATCTGCAGTAGTTTCGTAATCGACAACGATATAAACCGGGTTGAAGTTGCTATCACGGCTTGGTACCGGGGACTTGAAGAAGATTGTGCCGGCATCGTAATCAATGCTGTAGTCGATATGACGTGACATGGGTTTTGACGACAGGATGACTTCGCTACGGAAACGATCACGTGTTTCGATAACCACTTTCTCTGAATTGATAATCAGTTCAGGGTAACGCAGGCGATACAGGCCAGAGGTACCATCTCCACGGATTTCATCCTTGATGAAGTTCTGGTCTGTTTCACTGGCGAACAGGTTGAATTCATAACGATCGGTTTTCAACTCGGACTTGAGACCGGTTAAGGAACGGCTATAACGCGACAGCTCAGTTACCGTAATACCGGTATCGTAGTCACCAAACAGGGCATAGAACTGTTTACGTTCCAGGCGGATATAAAGTTTTTCACTGCTTTGTGCGTCGTAGTCCTGGGTGGTCTTGTCACCATAAACCGTGAAATAGCTATCCGGATCGATCTGCTGGAACAGGCGCTGCCTGGCTTCGTCGGTATCCTTGTCACTGTCATATGCCAGGGTTAACAACCATTCACCCTTGATGCTGCCCTTGGCAAAGAACGCGACACGACCATCGGACATGGTACCTTCTTCAATATCCGCGGCCTTGAGTTGTTCCATGTTGCCGCTAACGGTATTGTTGGCAACAGTACCTTCCGCCAGGCCAACCAGGATCCAGTCACGTTGTGCAGGTTGTAACCATGGGCGAATTTCAACTTCACGATTTTCAAGTGGTAATACGATGACAGCTTCACCAGTCCTGGTCGTTGGTTTAAGTTCGATCAGGGCAATGCCATCTTTACCCACACGGTAACGGGTGCCTCCGTTATCCAGGCCAGTCAGCGGGTTGTCTTGTAGCAGGTCGATTTCCTGTTGCGCGGTATGTGGTGGTTCAACGGAGAACTGGCCAACCAGACCTTCGCGAATTGGACGGTCATCTTTATCATACATACGGATAGCAATCACCGGTGTTTGTTTGCCATCGGCAATTAATCTTGATTTTTCTTTCACAAGTTCAGCGCGCACCGGTAATGAAGACATCTTCACAATGCGTTGCAGCATATCGACCAGCTTGCCGTTAGCATCACGAATTTCCACGAGCAGGGTATTCTTGCCTTTCTGGATATCAACACCTGCCCACTGGCTAACCATGACGGTGTTGGCCGCATTCTTCACGGCGCCATCGAAGTTAAGCCCGCTGACCGGTTCATCGTTGAGTTTAAGTGTTACACGATGTGCAGGATCATGTTTCACTGCGATCTTGATACTGGCGATTGACGGGTTGTAATCTTTTGGTGGCCATAAAATCTCATAATCTGGTCTGGCCGCTTCGACCCAGGCCTTGTTGTAATCTGGTTTGGTCGTCAGCCTGACTTCTTCAGGTGACGTTTTCCTGTCTGCTGGTGGCTGGTTCTTCCAGGCGCCTTCAACTTCGACTTCAATATTGTTCAGTGTAGTAATGTCCTTCAGCCTTGAGGCATCCAGCATGGTTTCCGTGATGATGAGTAATTCAACGCGGCGGTTTTCGGCACGTCCCGCAGCGGTCAGGTTTGATGCCAGGGGTTCAGTAGCACCCTTGCCATGAACGGTTAAGGCATCTTCCGGTAATTCCAGTTCTTTAACCAGGTATTCGCCGACACTTTGTGCTCTTGCTATTGAAAGCGCGAGGTTATCGGCAAACTTGCTTTTTGAGCGCGGGTTAACAGGTACGTTATCGGTATGGCCAGTCACTTCAATCCTGATAACTTTATGGTCACGTACACGATCGGCAACCTGCCTGATGGCGGCCTTGTCGTCCGGTGTTAGTCGTGCACTGAATGACTCAAATTTCGGACTGAGCTTACCACGCAAGCCTTGTTCATGCCGCAGGCGTTTCATCACCGTATCAACTACCGGTGTGCGCTGGTTACGTTTGCTTGGCGTATTGAATAACATGAATGCCTTGCTTGGCATCTTGCCTGGTTCACCATCTACCGTTACTTTCGCCAGGAAGTTCAGTTGTTTTTCCCATGCGGCGTTAACCTCACCAAGTTTGTAAATCAATACCTGGCCTTTCACTTCAGGGTCATCAATGGCCTGGTTATCCAGCACACTGGTGCCGGGCAGGTAGTTTGCACCTTTAGGCAGGCTGACCATCAGGCGAATGTTATCCAGTTTCATGTTGCCACCTTTCATACCAAGGTGATAGGTTGCGATATGCTTATCAACACCACTTGTCAGTGAAAGCGTGACATCCGTTTTCGGTGGCGGTAGTTTTTTCACGTGGAAGTCAGTACGCCATAAAGCACCACCCTGCAGATCCACAAAGCGTGAAATGGCTCGACCGGCAAAACGTGTATGTTCGTCACAGATGATCGGTTCGTAATGCGGTGCCAGGCTATCGAGATCCATTTGCACAACATGACTACCGGGTTTAACACCTTCGATATGGAACATACCCTGTTCATCGGTGACCACGTAGGTACCGTCTTCCAGGTAAATGCGAACACCTTCCAGTCCTTCTGCTGGTTTGTCAGCAGGTGCCTCACAGTTATCTGCGATGACTCGTCCCATCAGGATATTTTTATTTCGTAAAAAGTCCTCCTTAATTCTGACTCTTGCCGATGCCTGGTTAGAGACAAGTGCTCCACCATTGGCGTTAGCGATTGCCGTGTTAATGGCATCACCTGCATGAGTACCGACGGCAATATCAACAACATAACGTATATCAACAATGTCACCATCTGCCATGTCATTAAGTGTGAAGGTCAGGGTACGACCATCTGCACTAATAACAGGATCAGCAACGCTGCTTCCGTTAACGGTGGTTGAATCAATGCGATATCTCAGGCCAACAGGCAAGGTATCAATGACTTGCGGTGCGGTTGCGACTGCACCCGAGTTATTGTTAAGGGTAAGGCGATATTGCAGAAGATCACCCACTGCCGCGACAGTTTTATTGACATCCTTGGTGAGGAAGAAACTGTTTGCTGTTGGATCAACCGGAATATCAATTTCCAGTGCGGGTCCCGGGTTAATGACAAATGGCAGGGCATAGGATGCCTGCGTGTCAATTGCAAACGGTGCTCCAGGCAGTGTTTGCAATATGGCTTCTGGGACAACACTTGGTGCGTTATGCGTGGCTGGTGGTACAACGTCAAGTCGGTAGGTTCCGGGCGCGACAAATGGGAAACGATACTGTCCGGGAGCAAAACTCAATGCCGCATCACCCGTTGTAACGGTTGATGGGAATGGTGTAATCCCGTCGTCATCGTATACCGTTGCCGGTAAACCGGTTGCATTGTTAATAATGGTAACCTGAGCGCCATTGACTGGCAGACCGTTACTACTATCAAAGACGATACCAAATGGATCGACAAGAACGCTGTCAGCAGAGGTATCTGTACCATCCACTACATCTACATAATTACCTGCAATGATGGCCTCGGTTTGTAAACCCAGCTGACCATTGGCCGGGTTAGCCGCCGTTGGTGTGGTTGCACCAATGTATGACTGGATGTAGCCGGTAAACACACCCGTGTTGGGCCCGGTTTCAGTCAGTAACAATACTTCCGTATCACCGGTTGCTGCGACAGTCAGGGTTACCATGACAGTTTCCGCTGTTGTGGCATCGACGTTCTGATCAATATCCGTTAGTCGAATAAAGATCGGTTCGCCCTGGTGATAGGTCGTTGCAGGTACCAGTGGAACAGGTGCAGCCAGGTTAATTGGCGTTGCACTTCCGGCCGGAGTAGGTGGTGCCATTGGTGTAAATGGCCCGGCTGTTGTGCCACTTGTACTGTACTGCGTGATAGCAACAGGGACATTTTGTGCTGCGCCTGATGCAGGTGCGTATTGCAGGAATTCGATCATCGAAGGTGTACTGACGATCACGGTGGTAGTTGTGACCGTGTTGGAGTTACTGGTGGTAGCCCCGTTATAAGTTGCGGTAGCAGTATTATTGATCACTGTGCCCGCGGGAACCGCGTGTACAACAATCGGCAACATTAACAGACTGATCAGCAACAACCAGAAACCGGCCTGCTCATAACTGCGCAAAGTATTTCGCACAGCCATGAGCAGACCGGCTTGCTGGTTAAAGCCAGTCGATCTGTCTGCTTGTATAGACAACTTAGTAGTGCGTTGTTTCATACATGCAGACGCGACAATGCCGCTGACTAAAAAGTCAGCGGCATGACGCCATGCAGTACTAAACGCTCGGAACAACAACTAGATCACCAGAGTTGTATTACTCGATTACAACTTCAAAGGTGACCGTGAAGCTACTCGGATCTGCACTCATAGCCCCGGTTGGCTGATAACGAATGTTGGTGATGTTCGTATCAGCACCTTGTGCATCTGCAGTAGGCGAGTAAGTCCAGGTCGCGCCGTTGTCATCAGAATATTCAATGGCAGCGGCTGTCAGGCCACTGGTACCAACGGCAAAGTTAGGTCCTGTTGTACAGCTTGAACCCGCAGCGATACAGAATTTGGTACCTGCTGGTACTGGATCAGTTAATACAACAGTATTAGCATCGGTAGCGTTGGTACCTGTATTGCTAATGACAATCTGGTAACTCACCACGGCGTTTGGAATTTCATAACCGGTACCAAATTCGTCAACTACACCAGTGATCGTTTTCGCAGCACTAAGTGCAGCACTGGCAACCGTGTAAGTACCTGAAGCAGAGTGAATACCATTCCTGTCTGCGGCACCAGTATGTGTACCTGTTCCATCAGCAAACACTACATCCGGTGTTACCAGGTTACCGCTTGGAGCAACCGATGCGGTAGTTGCTGTAGTAGTACCGGCATTCAGCGTAGTTGCGATGAGGTCAAAGGTTTCTGTCTGACCATCAGTGGCACCAGCCGGGGTATCGGACACACTGAAGACGGTCATTTGATCTGCACCAGGTGCACCGTTCGGATCAAGATCGCCTGCATTATTACCTGCCACGTAAAGTGTTTCGGTACCAGTACCGTCCCATGTGCCATTACCATCGTCGATATACACACGAACGTTTGTCATCACAGTTGCACCTGCCGCTGTTGGTTCAGTGGTAAATGCATAACCCTGGGTAGTATTACCAGTATTGGTTACCGTGAACACTAATACCTGGTTGGTGGAACCAGGTGCGACGTTCACAGCTGAACCACCAGTAACTGTCAGGTCAACCCTGTTATCAACAAGGAAGTCGACACTGTCCGATGCACTACGTGCATTACCTCCAACGGCATAATCCACTGTTGCCGTATTGGTAACAGTAATACCCGATGCGGTACCAACTGCAAGGGCAGTTGATGTTCCGCCTATAAACATAACCAGGGCTGCTAACAGGCCGGTTATTTTTTCTCGTTTAAAGTACTGCATGGTACTTCTCCTTTCGTTTGTATTGCATGTTAAAAAAACGATTTTCGGCAAGGCCGCGTTAAGACACTTTTTGGTGTTACTAATCCGGACACGTGCTGGTGGTCTCGAACCAACGCGTGCCGGGGGTTCCTGTTCAAATGAACGTAGAATTTGGTAATGATTTTTTGTTCCATCATTAACTCTTGTTAATTAACCTGTGCGCGATACCAGACGGCCGCTTCCTTTCCAGGTTCCAGGGCAAAATTAAATGTCCAACGGATGTTGGTGTAATCTTTTGCTGTAGCGGGTGTGTTATTACCGTCTTTGTCTTTTACGGTTAACTTTTCGGGCTTGGCATAACTTTTACCGCCATCGACTGAAAAGGTAATGTCAGTGCCTGCACCAAAAGCGCTGCCTTCGATATAGGTCATTTGTTTGGGTATCGGGTTTGTTACCACCACGCTATTAGCGTTTTGTTTTCCGGTGTTGCGTGCTTTGATGGTGTAAATCACTTCTGTACCTGGGACGATTGTTTTTACAGGCTCACGCTTGATCGTTACCTCTCCTCTGGGATTGGTTGTTTTAACTTCCATTTCCGCAATTGTTTTAAGTTTTATATCTGCAACCACATGACTGCTAAACGTGGTGAGTAACAGGTTAATTGTTACGTCGAAAGTGATCGTTTGAGTGGCTGATGCGGATGTCATGTCACCCAGGTTAACGGTGATGTTGCCAGCGTTAGTGATGTTGTAATCTGACTCATCGGTTGGTGAATCTGCGGCATCGGTTTGTGCCACGGTGTTAAGTGTGATGCTGTTAGCAACATAAGTGGTATCAGTCGGGATCGGGTCAGTGATAACGACACCGGTTGCGGTACCAGGACCAGTCACGGTTACTACCAGGGTGTAGGTCATGGTCGCGCCTGGCATTGGCTGGTTACCACCGAGTGGATCGTTTATTACTACGGATTTCACAATGGCAACGGCAATATTGGAAACTTCATAGGTGCCAATATCACTGGAGGTCGCACCCGAGTTACCTACTACTGCATCGGAGCTGTTATCGCCGGCATTTGCTAACGCTGTGCCCGGCACACCACTAAGTGTATTGGAAGTGGCGGTTAATTGGCTGTTACCAAGATCTCCCGGGTTAAGAGATGCGGGAATGTCATTAACAACAAAGATTGCCAGTGATTCATCGGCGTTGAGTGATGGATCATTAACGGTCGGGTTATACAGGGTATCCGTACCGGCATCGTAGATACCGTTACTGTTAGCATCGAGATAGATATTTACCAGTGATGGATTGAACTGGTCTCCTGCAATAGTATTATCAGCGGTTAACAGGTAACTATCATTTCCATTACCGGTGTTAGTTAACAGGTAGGTTAATACTCGGTTTATATCGGGCGTGTTAACGCTGACATTGGTTGCATCTTGCCAGGCAACATTAACATCCAGTTTTTCGTCGACACGGAAGGTTGCTGTGTCGTTTACACTGTAATTATTACCACCAAGTGAATAGGAAACGGTGGCCGTATTACTGACGTCACTCCCGGCAGCTGTTCCTACAGCAAAGGCTGGTTTGTAAACAAGCAGTCCTGACAGAACAATTATGTTCAGTTTTAGCAGGTAAATGAAGCTATTGAGTAATTTGCTCATTGCACCCTCACCCTGAAACGAAGAATAAAGCTTGGGTGGTTAGTGCCATCAGAGGAAGCAAAGGTGCCTTTTGGGTTTACACGTATGTTGGTGACGTTGGCATCGTAACCATCAGCATCGGGAACTGGTTCATAATCCCAGGTGGAACCGTTGTTACTTGAGAAATCAATATCATCAGTGTTGCTCGCAAAATCGATAAAACTGATTGGTAATGTAAGGCCACTGGCCGTTGTTCCACTGACAACTACTACTGGACCGGTGCCAGCACCCAGGTCATTTACAAACAGTTCGGTATTGGCCGGGATCGGGTCAGTGACAAATACTGAGTCTGTATCCGCGGCACCAAGGCCCGTGTTGGTAACAGTAATGCTGTACAGGATCGTTGCACCGGGAATGTTGTAAGGATTAGTAGCGCCGTTAACCGGGTCGGACGTGGTTAAAGCAGATTTAAGTACAGTCAGGTTGGCTTCAACAACCGTGATATCAACATTACTACTGTCATTGCTGGCATCCGGGTCAATACGATTACTGTCCGTAATGGTTGCCGTATTAGTGATGGTTGAACCGGCGGTACCACTATCAACCGTTGCCGTGATATTTATCGTGGTACTTGCGCCACTGCTTAATGGGTTCGGGGTCCATAATCCCGTGGCATTGTTATAACTGCCGCCACTATCATCGGAGACATAAGTAACCCCTGCGGGTAATACATCAGTGACTTCCAGTTGTGCCGCGTTTTGTGGACCATTGTTAGTCAGCGTTAAAGTGTAAACAATGCTGTCACCTTCCTGTGGTGTTGTATCATCAACGGTTTTTACAATTTCAAGGTCAGCAAGTTGCCCAACCTGTACAGCGGCTTGCACAAAGTTACTGTTCCATCCTCCCGCACCTGTAGTGGGTGAGACACGGAAATAGATGGGCTTAAGTAATTCAGTCACCGCTCCTGGTACGGTTACTTCAGCAGTGAAAGCAAAAGTGTCACCCGGTGCCAGGGTCGGGGTCTTGGTAATGACTGTACCGCCAGTATCCTTGAATACGACAGGCAACCAGTCAGCAGGTAAAGCGTCGGCACTATTGTTTGCAAAGGCTTCAATATCAAATGCTTTATTGCCAGTACCCTCATTGGTAACGTAAAGATTGAATACCGCAACGTTGCCGGGTTCCACAAAAACGGTACTTGAATTTATGGTATCGGGATCCGCATCAATACCGGGAGCACTACCAAAACCAGTGGCTGTAGTTGAACTGGCAATATCGACAACATTACTGGTCAGACCACTGTCAATGGTCAGGGCATCCTGCTTAACATCAGTGGCAGCACTGACCGTGACACCATCGACGTGGAAGAAGATCGGGTAAGTTGCATCTGTCGTGCCTGGTGGTGTAGTGACTTCGGCACTGTACTGGTAAGTGGCACCGGCGCTAACCACCGGGGTCGAGGTGATGGTTGTGCCTGACGTATTTTTGAAAACAACAGTCCAGCCAGCAGGGAAGACACCACCTGCACCATCAGTGTCTGCTGACAGGTTAAAGGCCTGGTTTATTGCCGATTCATTGTTGAGATACAGTGGATAGGTTACCGTCCAGGTTGCCTGTGCAGAAAGTGTTGTTGTCACGCTGGATGATGGATCGGCATTGACATCATAATCACCCAGGCCAGTGGCCGTAGCACTGTTGGCAATATCAACCCCTGCGGTAACAGCAACCGCATCCTGTTTAACATCTGATGCTGCCGCAACACTTACTCCATCAGCATGGAAGTAAAGCGAATAGGTACCAAAGGTAACGGCAGCTGTTGTGGAAACAACTGCACGATATTGATACGTGTCACCGGGATTAAGGATTGGTGTGGTGGTTATCGGGGTACCGCCAGTATCAGTAAACGAAACCGTTAAGCCTGAAGGGAAAGTACCACCTGCACCGTCACTATCGGCAGAGAGGTTGTAGGCCTGTGGCAGGCTGCCTTCGTTGCGTACGAAGAGATCAAAAAATGTGCTTTGTGTGCGAATAACCGGTTTAGTTGTCGTAACTGAGGTTGCAGGATCCGCGTTAACTGCAGCCGTACCCATGCCTGCTGCATCAGTGGTATTGGCAACATCAACCACTTCAGCAGCAAGCGGCGAGCCACAAACAGTATTGTCATGTACCTGGATTAGTGGTGCAGCTAACGAGGAAGAATCAACCACGTTACCCTGTTCATCAGTGGCAATTACTTTCAACAGGTACTGGCCAACTGGCAGGCCAGTGCTATCCCAACTTAATGTCCAGGGTGCCAGGTTATTGGTAGGTACACCATCACCTGCCTTGTACCAGCCACTGCCGCTATCGTTAGCAATGCCATCACTGTTAGCATCATAGTAATAATAAAATTCTGTTGTTACCGTACTGACAATCGAACCGTTAACAACCTTGGTGGAATCAAGAACGGTTGTTGTTAAGGTAGCCGGACCACATCCTGTAGCAGAAAACGACTGGATAGTAGGGTCATCGCGAGTATTACCTGAGGGATCAACAAAATCACCAAATGGTACCGGGTTGCTTGAATCCGCAATAAAGTCACCGACATAAGCAAAGTCTTTTTGCACGGGATCAGTGTTTGAGTTACTGGTGGAGAAACCCATGGCGAAAGGGGTAGTGGCGGTGAAGGTCGGTCCACCACGTGAAGCGGCATCAAGGGCTGCAATAGGTACCTGGAAGTCGAGATAAGTCTCAGAACCGTTAATATCGATAAGACGGGAACGCAGGAAGTCATAGTCAGGACCTCCCGGTGAGCCGTCATTATCATAGGCACTGGCATTACTACCCGGTTCACCATCAACCGTTTGCAAAGTAGTATCACTGGGGTTGTCCGCGGAGTCCTGGCGCCAGATGGTATCCATACCACCGGTGACGATGAACGATTGCGTTGTATTGTCGTTATAGATAACAACAATGTCATCTGCCTGGGTATCACTACCACCGGTACCATCAACATGAACAACAAACTCTTTGAAACCATCACCATCGGTATCGAGTAAAATGTTCCAGGTTGCCGAGATAAACGGTTTACTACTACCGGTTGCCGCAAGTGGTGAAGATGAAAGTTGCATGCGGAAGTACAGGTTAGTGCCATCCCCGTACCAGGACACGGCCGGGCCATAAGTTCCAACGATATCGACGTTACCACTTGGCGTGGTACCGCCCGTTGAGCCATCACCACCACTGCCACCCTCCAGGTCGGAAATATTGGTGCCATTACTGGTGTAGGGGATCCATTGCGAATCAAGAGGCCAGCTGCCGGGATAACCAGTCGGGTCATTGTAGTTGGTGGCAGCGGCATATAGAGAGCTAAAAGAGGCAGGAATTAAATATAACAACACAATGAGCAACAACGTTTTCGGGAACATGATTGCAGCGGTAAAAATATCGTGCTGTTTCAGGAATTTTTTCATTACTTGTTCAACTTTTTGGCACGATACCAGGAAGCGCAAAGTAGCTATCACTCTCATTGCATGATTGAGAATGCGGCTTTCGCATTTTGCGTATTTGCTTTCTTTGACCTGGTTGTGTGCCCGACCACACAATTTTTTCTTAACAGTGTTAACTTTAGCGGCTAACTATTTGTTTTCTTTAACAAAAAAGCAAAATGTGATCCAGTTCACAAGTTAAAATTTTCCTTTATAAACAATGAGATACAATGGCAAGAGCCACTTTTTAAAGTATGTGTATAAAAACCGTTTGGAGCTCATTGTTTTATGTGCTTTTTGTACAGAAGAATGATACGTAAATTATAATAAAAATCAGATAGTTATAGAATATTTTTAATAATCAGGATTATCTCAGTTTTTGTGTGTCTACAGGAAGATTCAGTTTGTTAAAAATTGTAAAAAATCATCTCGGAATAATGAAAAACAGCAAGTAAATGTACTTGTTGTTCGTTGTGGCGGTACCAGGGATTGTTTATCAGGCTGCCAGGATGATATTGCGACTGTGATTATTCAAGCAGGTTATTTTTCAGAATGTATTCCATTATTTTCTCGGCTACCTTGTGTTGGGCTTTTTTACCCAGGTGAATACTGTCGAGGAAAATATATTTCTTATAGATGCCATCGATTTTAAAATAGCTATACAGCATGTGATCTTTGTGGGTTGGTTTGTTTATGTTCTTACCGAAAATATCAAAGTTGTTGATAAAATGGACTGTCGGTTTTTCGTCGGGTTTGTTCAGTGCAAGAACATGCTGTTTGCTGATATCACGTAATTGAGCAAGGCCGTTATTAATTTGCCGGGTCGGGTTCTTTGTCCCGTCTTTACATTTACCTTTAACAAAGCCAAACTTTTCAACTCGCGATTCGTTATCATTAAAGTCCAGTGAATCGACAAAGTTTAGTTTTGAATATCCAACCAGGATAATATCCAGCTTCCTGCGTGGCGAAGCTTTAAAAACTTTTTCTTGTATGTTGCTGAACATTGACGCGATATCTTTACCGATTTTATTAAAACGTTTTTTGTTACCTTCATTGTCATAGCATTTATAGGTATCAATCCAGTCATTTCCACCAAGGAAAACAACCAGCACAGAAGCATCCCTGTTGCGTATCAGGGCGTTAATAATCATCTGGCTGTTTCGGTTATCCTGCCATTGACTGGCTTTGGAACCAGGGATTGCGAGCAGGTGTGGAAAAGCGGTGTCTTCGTTTTCGGTAGTGTAATCCAGGTATTCAATATTAAAGGCTGGATTAATGGATTTTAATTTACTTTCAGTTGCACCATAGATCACATCAAAGAAAGCCCAGCTATCCCCGGCAATAATGATTCGTACGTTTTCCTTAAAGGTTGCGGTCTGGGCACGCTGTCCATTTTCCAGTAATGCTTTCCTGGCAAAACCGGTAAAGTCAGGCGAGGTAACCATAGCCTCGATCTGTTCATCGGACAAAGGTTCAGTTGATACAGATTTAACTACGGTGGGTTTGCTATTAACAGGTGGATTCCACGGGTCCGGATCTTCATTAAATGAAGTGACAAACGCACAGCCAGTTAAGAACGTATAAAAACACAGTGTGATTAATAATTTAATCATGCGCATAATATCAGTCCCTGTAAATTTATTGTTATTGTTTATGGGCGTAGTCTAAAGCGCGAGGAAATGCAAAGCAATGGTTATATAGTTCAGAAAAATTTTCAGGTTATGATGTTATTTTTCCTTATCCATGCAAACCGGTTTTTTATACTGGAGACAGAATTTTCGTGTACAGGCTGCAGCGGATGATCCGGGAATACGTATACAGTTGTTACAGCCATCGTAAAATTTTTTACATGAATCAGGTATCATTGTTTTCCAGCTGTCTTGATTATATTTATCCTGTTGTTGTACAGGGATGCTACAACCGGTGATTAATACACAACATAACACTATTGTTAACAGCACTGTTTTTATCGGTAATATATTCATAATATTCAGTAATATGTCCTATAAGGTAATGAAATTACTTTTAAGAGAGTAATACACTGATGTTAATTAAAGTGCTTATATCCTAATAAGCCAGAGGTCTTTATTAGCTGTTATGCAGGTACGCCAGCTTTTGCCAGGCTTTCCATATACAGATTAATTTGATCATCTTTCTTAAGATAAAATAACTTTTCCCTGGCAAAGGAAAGACAAAAATCAGGATTCTGTTTGAGTAACTTTGTTACGGTTTCCCGCGCCTCTTCAATTCTGTCCAAACCTACCAGTGCAACAACTTTGTGCGAAGTGGTCCAGTATTGATAGTTTGGAATAGTTGTTGCCCGCTCAAGCCATTCAAGTGCTTTGGCAAAATCATGTTTAAATAACAGTGCCAGGGCACCGTAGGTAAAGAAAGCCCACAGCTGGGGATCGTTGGGGCTTAGTTCAATGGATTTCTCAAAACAATTGATGGACTGTTCATAGTTTCCTTCGTAAGCAAGCGAATCGCCCAGTCCACAATGTGCGGCTGCAAAGGTGGGATTTAATTCAATAGCAATCTGGTTTTCAGTAATAGCGGCATCATATTCACGGCGCGCGAGAAGAATACGTGCCTTTAGTGCATGAAAGCTGGCGTTTTGTCTGTCCAGTGATACAGCAGTATCACAGGCAGCCAGTGCCTCATCCAGTAGTTGTTGTGACGGCCTGATATCCCAGTAAACCATGCCGAGAATAACGGCGTAGGCCCACCATGCATAGGCTTCGCCAAAATTCTGATCCTGTTGCTGGCTGAGTTTTAGTAAACGCTGTGCTTCAAGGTTATCTTTCGCAGTAAATTTGAAAAAATGATAAATACCGAGATGATAACAATCCCAGGCCTTCAGGTTGGCTGGACGTTCATGTACGACCCGGTTACGTTCGGCAAAACCAATTTCAGGTTCAATGCGCGCAACAATTTTTTCTGTTATCTGATCCTGAAGATTGAAAATATCTTCAATTTCACCGTCATAACGATCAGCCCATACATGGCGACCATTGTTGGCATTTATCAAATGGGCAGATACACGGATTTTATTTCCACCTCGTTGCACACTGCCTTCCACAACATAGTCAACATTTAACTCTTTGCCTATTTGGCGAATATCTTTTGATTTGCCCTTGTAACCGAAGGTGGTGTTTCGCGCGACTACATCCAGCCAGCGGTGCTTGGATAAATGGGTAATGATGTCTGAGCAGATTCCGTCAGAAAAGTATTCCTGGTCGGCAGCATCAGAAAGATTTACGAAAGGTAAAACCGCGACTGTGGGTCGATTTGGTTTATTATTTGTGTTGTCTGAAGCAGAAATTTCACTGGCTGCCAGCTTTTCATTAGCTCCGGACTGCTCGTCCTCATTTTTCAGCGGGGCAACAAAGCGAAAACCTCTTTTATGAATGGTACGAATGAAGTTCTGGTTTTTACCATCATCACCAAGCAGTTGCCGCAGGGATTTGATACGGCTGCTTAAGGCTGCCTCTGACACAATCCGGCCTTTCCAGACCTGCTCATTAATTTCATCCTTGCTGACTACCCGTTCCCTGTTTTCAACTAAAAGGACAAGTAATTCAATGACTTGTGGTTCACCCGGAAGTCTCTGACCGTCTTTACTCAGCTCGAAAAGGTCCGTATCAAGTGTGAAATCAACAAATTGATAGCGCATGGTGTTGTTTCAAGCCTGTGAGTGGGTACATATCTACAGATTTTCTCCATAAAAAAACCATAGTGCCTTCAAGCACTTAAGGGGGGCTTGTCTTATCCTTTTTCCACAACGTAAGGAAATTTAATTATTATTTTTATCAGGAGAATATTATGACAACTAAAATGGACAATCAGCAAAAATTTTTAATTAACTGCAGTTACGGGGAAAAGGATCTTGAGCGCGCAACCGTCTCTTTCGTGCTGGCTCTCTCGGCCGCGTCACATAATGCCGAAACCGCGGTGTTTGCGACTTCAGATGCTGCCGACCTGTGCGTAAAAGGTGGAACTGATAACCTGATGGCTTCCGGGTATGAGCCATTATCAGGTCTGGTGGATGACTTCATCGATAATGGTGGAATGATCTGGTTATGCCCGGTTTGTGCCAAAGCCAAGGGTATCCGTGACGAGGATCTGCGTCCCGGTGTAGAAATTGCCGGTGCGCCACGCACCATGGAATTCATGGCAAGCGGTGCACAACTGTTAGCGTAATAACGTAACAGAGCTACAGGGTATATTTTATCCTGTAGCTGTTTCCCCCTCCCCAAACGTACTGGAAAAGAATTATGAAAACTGACAGGGCTGAAACCGATACCTTATTGCCACGATTGCAACAGCTGGGTGCTTACCTGGATCAGTACTTACGTTTCGAACATGGTGATGCCATGCAGCACGCTGAACAGTGGCAACATATTGTGAATGCTGATGTACCTGAACAGGGCATGGGGATTGAACGAGTAATCGATGAACTGGGACAGTCAATCATTCCCAACGGTTCTCAGATTCCAAGACCGGGCTGTACTTCATTTATTACTACCGGAAGCACGAGTATTGGTGTACTGGCAACACTGGCCAGTGGCGTCGCAGCACCCCAACGTATCGGATTAAATGCTTTCAGTCACCTGGAGGAGACCTCGTTGCGCTGGCTGGCCGAGATGTTTGACCTGGATGAGCAAATGAAAGGTGTATATAGCAGTGGTGGATCGGTAGCAAACATCGTGGCTCTTGGTGCTGCACGTCAATGGGCCTTTGAACAGCTTGGTATTGATCCGGCAAAACATGGAGTAAACAAATCCAGCCATATTTATGCGACCAGTGCCAGCCATCACACTATTCATCGCGCCGCGGCCGTACTGGGACTTGGCAGGGACTCTGTCATTACGATCCCATCAGATACGATGGGACGCATGTTACCTGCTAAGCTAGAGGAACAATTGGATAAAGATAAGAATAATGATGCATTAGCGATAGCCATAATTGCCAATGCCGGAACAACTGCTGCGGGCGCCATTGATCCACTTGAGGAACTGGGTGCTATCGCAAATAAACACCGAATCTGGTTTCATGTTGATGGTGCTTATGGATTACCGGGCATTCTGGATCCACAAGTAAAGCCTTTATATAAAGGGCTATCCTATGCTGATTCAGTTATCGTTGATCCGCACAAATGGTTAGGTGCACCGGTCGGTATTGGTGCTACCTTTGTCCGTGATCGAACTCTTTTATATCGTGCTTTTACACAGGGTGCATCGGATTACCTGGAAGGTTCATTTACTGATATGAATGCAGAACATTCCATGGACCAGGTGGGTATTCCTTACCATGATTTTGGTGTAGAACTCTCTGCGCCATCACGTGGCGCGGTAGTCTGGGCATTAATTAGTGAAATTGGAAAACAGGGACTGGCTGAACGCGTAATTCGTCATAACCAGATGGCCCGTTCTCTAGCCAGGCGCGTAGAACAGGAAAAGCATCTTGAGCTGATACAGGAACCCACTTTATCCATCTGTTGTTTCCGCTACATTAATGCAGCAGCAAATGATTTGAACGAACTTAATAACAGAATTCATCGTCAGCTTGTACATAACAATCAAAACATTCCAAGTACTGTCATGGTTAACAATAAGCTGGCAATACGTCCGTGTTTTGTTGGTGCAAGAACCAGCTGGCAACATGTCGATGATCTTGTCGATGAAGTATTGATGATCGGAAACGAACTCAGTGCGCATCAAGTGCAGCACAATAAAAGTTACAGGAATTAAAACTATAAGGAGATACACCATGAACAGGCTTTATAACAACATACTTGAAACAATCGGTAATACGCCGATTGTTAAACTTAATAAAATCGGCCCACAGCATGTCAACATGTACGTCAAGGTGGAATCATTTAATCCCATGGGCTCGGTAAAAGATCGGCTTGCACAGGGAGTCATAGAAGCGGCTGAAAAAAGTGGTGCATTGAAACCGGGCCAGACGGTGATAGAAGCTACCAGTGGTAATACCGGTATCGGGCTTGCCATGGTGTGTGCACAAAAAGGTTACCCGTTGGTGGTGACCATGGCGGAAAATTTCAGTGTAGAACGTCGGAAACTGATGCGTTTTCTGGGGGCAAAAGTCGTACTCACGCCGGCCGAACTGATGGGTAGCGGCATGTTGGCAAAAGCGACCGAACTTGCAGAGAAACATGGCTGGTTTTTATGCCGTCAATTTGAAAACGAGGCCAATGCCGATGTTCACAGTCAAACCACAGCACCTGAGATCCTTGATGCATTTGCTGAAAACAAGCTGGATTACTGGGTAAGTGGTTATGGTACCGGCGGCACCCTGAAAGGTGTTGCACGGGTATTAAAGGAACAATCACCAGATACCAGGGTAATTGTTTGTGAGCCAGACAATTCACAATTGTTAAGCAGTGGCGTTACACAGGCACGCGATAAACAAGGTGCCCCGGCTGAAAGCCATCCCGGTTTTCGTCCACACCTGATGCAGGGCTGGACACCGGACTTTATCTCCAAACTTACCGAAGACACGGTTAATGCACACCTGGTCGATGGCACAGTGCCGATCAACGGCAATGACGCGATTGAATTATCCAAACGACTTGCCAAGGAAGAAGGCATTTTTGTTGGCATCTCGGCGGGTGCCACTTTATCCGGCGCTTTACAGGTTGCCGAGAAGGCACCGGAAGGCAGTAACATTTTATGTATGCTTCCGGATACGGGGGAACGATACCTGTCAACGCCACTATTTTTTGATATTGAAGAAGAGATGACGAAAGAAGAAATGGATATCTCGTGCTCCTCGCCATATGCACGGTTTGATGTTCAGTCTTCAAGTGATGACGAGGAGGAAGAAGAGGCGCCGGTCGAAGTCACGGCTGAAGTAAAACAACTGGTGGATGAAATCATTAATGACAGGCAACAACCCGTAACCATGTTTGCCCTGGAGTGGTGTGAGTTTTGCTGGTCAGTGCGAAAACTTTTTGCCCGGCTGGGTATTGACTATCGTTCGGTTGATATCGATTCAGTGGAATACCAGAAAGATGATCTTGGGGGACAGATCAAGGAAGAACTGACTTCTCGTACCGGCTTTGTCACTATTCCACAAATATTTGTCGGCGGTGAATTCATTGGAGGGTGTACCGATACCTTTGATTTGTTCAAGGAAGGCAAGTTACAGGAAATGCTGGATAAAAACGGTATTGGCTTTAACAAGGAAGACTCGCTGGATCCTTATAGCCTGTTACCGTCCTGGTTACATTCCCGTTAATATTAGGAGGATATGAACATGTTTATGATTGAATATAAGGATACTGGCTGGTGGTACTGGCTGGTCACTGCGGGTTTGTTGACCTACGGTGTGACAGGTAACCCGGTTGGGTTCCTGCTGGCAATCGGTCTGACTATATTCCAGTTGCTGCATTTTATCATGATGGAGAAAAGCCTTAAGGCTTTCCCGGTGCAGGTACGCTTCTGGTATTTAATATTGCTGTTGATTTCATTACCTGGTCCCATGCAAGTGGTTTACTGGGTACCCATGCTTGGTACCTGGGCACAGATTATTTTTGGTTATTGCACCATGGCGCGCTGTGTCTCACTGTTACCCTGGAATCATAGCGAACCATTTACACCAGACCTGGTAATAAAAACATTTTTGTCACGACCGGTGAGAGGAAGCGTCCTGCAAGGTTTTGCTGAAGTTGAGTAACACTAAAAAAATCCGGGCACCTGATTTAACTAATGTAAATTCAGTGCCCGGAAAAAGATCCTACATACCAACAACTACCGCATCCTGATGATTGTTATTAATAACATGCACTATATCTGATGATGAAATACGTGAAGCATCATACTTCACGCGCATCATGTTCCTGATGCTTGGGTGCGCATTGGCTATGGTCACTCCTGAGTAGCTTTTTACTCGCGTCACTGCATCATTAATGATTGCAGGTTCTTTCGCGGATTTCATATAAATAAAAACATCTATGTTTTTTGCTTTCATCTTACTTCTCCTTGTCGTTGTCGTTGTTAAATAAGTGTTGCTAATGCATCACGAATACGCTCACCTTGTTCAGTAGAAACCAGCTCACCCAGCACCTTACTGAAACGAGGAACCTGTACACCTGAAAGAATGTATTGCCAGCGATATGCCTGCAGCAGAACATGATGCAGGGATCTCATTTCTTCTGAGGTGAATGCACGTGTGCAGTTAACAATGAAGTACTTGGCGTCACTGTTAGCCTGCGCCTGCAGGATGCCGTCAACCGCGGCCACCAGTTCAATCAGGTCAGTCACTGCCTGGTCACGTTCCTCCGGTGAAAGTTTTGTGTCTTCACGAACCCATTCCAGCTCATCCATGATGGCGTGTTGTGATTCTTCCTTCCAATGGTAAAGAAACACATCTTTCCACAGTTCAGACAGATCATTATCTGGTTCAATACTTTCCCGGTAATGCACCTGGGTAAACAGCTCAATGTGCAGGGTTAATGCCAGTACTGCCCAGTCCGACTTACTCAGTACCACTTCAGCAACTTCATTGGGTGCGGGCATGAACTGGTATCCTGCCGGCATTTTGCTGGCGGCCATTTCGTCAAGACGACGGAACAGTTCCTGATGCTTGAGTTCTTCTTCACTGAATCGAACCAGTGCCTGTAACGCAACTTGATCGCCGAGCACATGATCCTTGCTAACATCAATCACCTTGGCACAAATAAAACGTTCGACCAGGCCAAACATGTTGGCGTAGGTACGGCCCTGCACCTGGCTAAGAAAACGTTTTTCATCCGTGGTCAAAAACGTCAGCTTGTCGATTTTCGACAGACCGTCCGGTAGAAACTTTTTGTCGAAGTTAAATTGTCGACCACGAATCACGTCATCATCGATGTCCCAGCGAACGCGTTTTGATGCATCAATGCATTTGGCATAGCGGTCGGTTTCTATATTGTTTGAAAGTAATTGTTCCATGTTGTTTTCTCCTTGATAAACAAGACAGACAGGTCTGTCTATTTTATGGGTAAAAAAATACCCGTTTCACTCACCAATCATTCGACGCACCGAATTAACAGCATCGTGGATTGGCCAAATCGCATGATAGATTTCAGCCAGCGCAACCGCACCAGCAAAAGCTACCAAGTAACACTTACTGACAGTATCGACATCCAGGTGGCCATATTTTTCCTTATTTGACTCGATTAACTCGGATGTTAGTTTCTCAACGCGAAGTCGGATCTCATCATATAATTTAGTGCCTACCTTTCTTAATGGACTGTCAGGTTCTGGCACTTCAGAGGCAATGTTCATGAAGGCACAGCCTCTAAATTCCGTATCCCGTGCCCATGGTTCAAGTGACTGAATCACGGACAAAAATCTATCCAAAGGTCCGTTTGCATTGTGTATTGCACTGTCTACAAAGTGAAGCTCGTTATCACTTAAACCATTCAGGCAGTCTTTACACAGCACATCCTTGCTGGGGAAGTGATTGTAAAAGGTGGCCTTGGCCACACCAGACTTATCAATCACTTCGTTGATACCGGTTGCCCGGTAACCCTGTCTGTAAAACAGGTCCGTTGCGACTTCGAGAATCCTTTCCCTGGCTGTCCCTGTGGTTATTTTTGCTTGTGCGGTCATGATGTAAATACTAGACCATACAGACAAGTCTGTCTACCTTTCTGTTGGAATTTTTTATTAAGAGATTATGTTGATATTTATACAGACTGGCTGGGATAGGTAACTTCCAGCACCAGGTATTCCTGCTCACCGTGAAATGTGCCACGTAATTCTCCTGGTGGGCGGCTGGCATAATGACCAGCCTCCAGCCACATATCAAAAGCTGCATCGCACATGTTCACCAAATTTCATATATGGTGTATGACAGTTATTTTACTCGTGAGCAATTTCTTTCTGTGTGAACAGATAGTCTTTGAGCTCTTTATCAAATGTTGGGTCTTTACGCCGTATCCATTCAAGCACCATTGCAGCATGTTCTTTTTCCTCGTCACGGTTATGAGCGAGGATTGCTTTTAGCTCATTATCCTTACAGGCATCTACTCTTTGGTTGTACCAGTCAACTGCTTCAAGTTCCTCCATCAGGGATGTGATTGCCCTGTGCATGTCTCTTGTTTCATCTGACAGTTCTGCAATGGGTTCGTGATAACCTTCATTTGCCATTTCTTTCTCCTGTATTACA
>JARRJY010000042.1:0-3583 GCA_037388705.1 Gammaproteobacteria bacterium | reverse complement strand
AGTGAACGTTTAAGTTTAACAGAAAACACTACGCATCATTCTGGCAGGTTAAAGTAAAATCAGCTTTTCGTTAAATTAATCATAGCCTGTTTTAAATAATACAAATACCTCAAATAACAGCAACCAGGCAATAATATATTGTTTATCTGAAAATTTACTCAGGCTACTTTTGATTCAAGTGGTGATATCATGAAAAGACTATGGACTCGAGTTTATTGAAGTAAATAATGTTTACCAATCCATCTACCGAAGAAATTAAAACTATTCTGCAAAATACCAGGCATATTGCTGTTGTGGGTTTGTCTCCCAAAGCTGCACGTCCCAGCCATATGGTGGCGAGTAATTTACAAAAATTTGGCTACCACGTTATTCCGGTACGCCCGGGCGTGGCTGAGGTACTGGGTGAAAAGGCCTATGTCGATCTTGGCGATATTCCGGACCCTGTTGATCTGGTGGATGTTTTTCGTGCCCCGGAGCATGTTGGCCCGATTGTCGATGCTTGTATAGCAAGAAATATCCCTGTGCTATGGCTGCAGGATGGCGTGATAAACGAGGCTGAAGCACTACGCGCGCAGGCGGCGGGAATTACCGTTATAATGAACAGGTGTACTTATCGTGACTATATGGCATTAATCAAGTAATCGAGATGAATTTACGTTTCACCAAAATGCATGGACTGGGTAATGACTTTGTGGTTATCGATGCCATTAACCAGAACGTATCACTGAGTGATGATCAATACCGCTTTCTGGGTGATCGACGTTTTGGTGTGGGTTGCGATCAGATCCTGCTGGTGGAAACGCCGCGGAGCGAGGGAGTCGATTTTACTTACCGCATATTCAATGCAGATGGTTCGGAAGTGGAACAGTGTGGTAACGGTGCACGTTGTTTTGCCGTGTTCGTGCGTGAAAAAGGTTTAACTGACAAAGACACTATCAAGGTAGAAACAGCCTCAGGTGAAATTACATTGATTGTTCAGGCTGATGGACAGGTGATGGTAAACATGGGCGAACCACGTTTTGAACCTGCAGATTTACCGTTCAAGCCAACATTACCTGCTGATCAGGCCGGTCGTTATCCGCTGGATTTATCAGGCGACGGGCGTGTTGAAGTCGGAATTGTGTCAATGGGAAATCCCCATGCGGTAGTACAGGTTGATAACGTGGATACTGCCCCGGTGGAAGAATATGGCCCCCTTATTGAATCTCATGAAGAGTTTCCCAACCGTGTTAATGCCGGCTTCATGCAGGTGTTGGATCGTGACCATATTCGACTGCGTGTTTATGAGCGCGGTGCAGGTGAGACGTTAGCTTGTGGTACCGGTGCCTGTGCGGCCATGGTTGTGGGTCGTCAACAGGGGCTATTAGATGATATGGTTGAGGTCAGCTTGCCGGGTGGACAATTACAAATACAATGGGCAGGTGAAGGTGAGCCGGTAATGATGACTGGCGCCGCAGTGACGGTATTTGAGGGTGAGATTCAGTTATGAGTTTGCAGCAGGATAAATCCAAACAACCAGATCAGGATCTGGAAAAAACCACTGTGCGTTACTTGCGCGATAACCCAGGTTTCTTTGAGCGCCACAGGGACTTACTGGCAGACATGGTATTGCCTCATGAAAGCGGCGAGGCGGTATCACTGATCGAGCGCCAGGTATCGATTCTGCGTGAACAGAAAGATGAGCATAAACAGAAACTACAACAACTCATCCAGAATGCCCAGCAAAATGAACAGCTGGTAAACAAGTTGAATAAGCTGATTCTGGACATGATGGATACGACTTCGCTTGAACAACTTGTTCGCCTGGTACAAAAACGACTGGTATCAGATTTCAACGCCGACGAAGTCAGCGTACGTTTTGTGGATGGCAAGGTGAAATCAGACCATGCCAGCCTGTTAGATAATCAGGGTCGTGCTGCATTTGACGGTGTGATTGAGAAGTGCAAACCGGTATGTGGTCGTCTTACGACGGAACAAATGCAGGTTTTGTTTAATGATGCCGCGGAGTCAATCAAATCAGCCGCATTAATGCCGTTGCTAACTAACAAAGGAAACAAGGAATGTTTAGGGCTGGTGGCAATTGGCAGTAAAGATGTAACACGTTTTAGTGCCGATATGGATACACTATTCCTTGACCACCTTGCCATGGTATTAACACGAATGATAAACCAGCACTTTTAATGCAATGGATAAGCATGAGCTTGAACAGCTGGATAAATTCTATCAAAAACTACGTAATCGTAACCTTTCCATACATACGCTTAAAAATTATCAGCGCGATTTAAACAAGCTGGTTGCATATTGTGATGCAAGTGCTGTTTCCAGTTGGGCAGAGCTGGATGAACAGCATATACGTGTGCATGTTAGCCAGTGTCATCGCAAAGGTCTGTCAGGTAAAAGCCTGCAACGCGCCCTGTCTTCCATGCGGACCTTTTTTGCCTTCCTGATTGAACAGGGAGATTTAAAATTTAATCCTGCCAAACAGGTGAAAGCTCCCAAGTCTGCCAGGAAGCTACCGCAAACGCTTGACGTGGATCGGGTAGGGCAGTTACTCACGATTGAAGGTAGTGATGACCTGGCGATTCGCGACCGCGCGATACTCGAACTGTTTTATTCCTCTGGTTTACGTTTATCAGAACTTACCGGACTGAACATGAATAGCCTGCTAAGTGATAACGAGATAAAAGTGAAAGGTAAAGGTAACAAGGAGCGGATATTACCTGTTGGTCGGAAAGCTGTTGCCGCCTTGAAACAATGGTTATCAATCCGCCATAAGCTAAGTAACGAAAATGAAAAGGCGTTGTTTGTTAGCCAGAAGGGAACTCGTCTGTCACCCCGTAGTGTGCAGCAACGACTACGACACTGGGTACTCAAGCAGGGGCTTGATACACATGTACATCCCCACATGTTGAGACACTCTTTTGCCAGCCATGTACTGGAATCATCGGGCGATTTACGTGCTGTGCAGGAGCTACTTGGTCATGCAGACATATCTACAACCCAGATTTATACCCACCTGGATTTTCAGCACCTGGCCAAGGTTTACGACCAGGCCCACCCCAGGGCACGTGTAAAACCCAAGAAGTAAGTGCTTAATAACCTGTTAGTACATCATTAACAGGTAGCTAATAAATTGACCTGCAAAAAGTACTGAACCCTGAATATTATATTGATTATTCAGTATTCAGTGCTACACTGCATCAATATGGAAGCCAAGACGACAGAAAACCAGGAAGAAACGCGTGCCCGCATCCTTGATGCGGCCGAAGCGCGTTTTCGCACCTACGGCTATGGCAAAACTACCATGGCAGAAATCGCTACCGATGTGGGTATGTCTGCCGCCAACCTTTACCGTTTTTTTGAAAACAAGCTGGATATTGGCGCAGCGCTGGCACAACATTGTTTCGCCGAGCGGGAGAAAGCCATTCTTGAGGTAGTTAATGCCCCGGAGTCGAGTGCTGCAGAAAAATTGCAGGGTTTTGTTCTTACCATCCTGCGTCATACATACGGCCAGTTCAGCGCCGAACCAAAAATCAATCAGCTGGTAGAAACCATCATTACCCGGCGCCAGGACCTGGTGCAA
>JARRJY010000041.1:1755-18971 GCA_037388705.1 Gammaproteobacteria bacterium | reverse complement strand
TTGTGGCCGAGCAATACATCGATGTGTTCCGGGAAACCTTTAAGTAACTTATCCTGCTTACCGGCTTCCGTGATATCCAGTGTGGCGCAACTGACCGGTTCGCCGTACCGGGTGGAAATACGGGTGCCGAGGTAATTGCCCAGCAAACCGTTACCCGAGCAGGCCCCCAGGAAAGGGAAGTCTTGTGTTACGACCTGTTCCAGTAGCCTGTTGAAATCAGTTTCAATTTTTTTCTGGATAGGGGACTTCTTGTCTTCCGGAGTACTGATATCGAACGGGCTGCCGCCGACCATAATGGCAGAATAATCATCAATGTTAAGATTGGTTGGTATACCGATTTTATCGATACGTATTCGACAGGTGTCATCGGCGCGCAATCCACCGTATTTAAGAAAACAGGCGTATTCGCTATCTGAGGTCGCATCTTCAGGTCGCAGTTGTAAAATCAGGATGGGTTTAGTTGCCGTCATGATCTCAATCAGCGCTTAAGGGGATGTTTACCCCAGTACCATAATAATAAAAAGCCAAACACCATCCCGCCCAGGTGGGCAAAGTGGGCGATACCTGCCATGGTACCGGTTACCCCGGCAAATAATTCGATACCGGCATAGATCAATACTAACCACTTTGCTTTTAAGATGACGGGTGGAAAGATTAACATCAATCGTTCATTGGGAAAGGTCAGGGCAAACGCCAGCAGCAGACCAAATACCCCGCCTGATGCACCGAGCGTTGGATAGATAGCGCCATCGCTCATCGTCAGGCTGGCGACGAATAACTGCACCAGGCCGGCACCGATGACACAAACGAAATAGTAAATCACGAATGCCCTGGAGCCCCAGGCCTGCTCAATCCGTGAACCAAATAGCCACAGCACGTACATATTGATCAGCAAATGGAAGACTCCGCCGTGCAGGAACGAATAACTAACCAGCTGCCAGAGCTGGAAGCGAGGTGCGATGCTGTCAAACAGCACCTGGCCGGTTAATCCCAACGGCCAGAGGGCAAAGTTTTCAATTATTTGGGCTGGTGATGAAAGTAAAAGCAAGTATGCAAAGCCATTTAGCATTAGCAATATCTGGACAATGGATGGGTAATAAAGAAATCGTCTGGGCATGTCGTATCATAGATTAAATGACAGGGGGAAGGCTACAACAGTAGAACCACTTCGAGTTTCATCACATAACAGCCTGGCTGCTTACCAGGCACTTACTGAACCCTTTAGATCATTTCTGGTACATTAAGGACTTCCTGAACTCGCTATTGCTCGTTCTGGTCACAAATTCATTCTGTTATAAAATGGATAAATGGGACAACTCTCTATACCAGGAACGATGGACATGGCGAAGTCATCGTCAATACCTCGTACTCAGGCTGCCCCTTTCTGACCATTAAATAACAGGGGGCGCAACTTACTTAACCCCGAACTTATGTTGCTGACGACTCCAGAGTAGTTTGGCATAACGTTCAATCGGAATGTGCATTTTGTCCTGTAACCGTTTTCCCCGGGCCAGTAATTCTTTTCTTTTCATCGAGGGTATGTCGTTTTTGAACGCGAGCACGATGGTGTTGCCGCTTTCTACCTCGTAACTGAGTAGCCTGTTTTCAAATTCAAGGGCTAATAATTCCTCTAGCTCGTCAAGTGATTGTAGTGCCTGGCGCCAGATATTCAGTACGAGGACACCCTGTTCGTTTAGTGCATTTTTGCAATCACGCAAATAGGCGGCTTGCACCTGGCTTGGTTCCATACCATCCGTGTTGTACAGATCTGAAAAGATAATATCGCTTTTCATATGGTTGTGTTTCATGAAGTTCACGGCATCATCGATATGGATGGTGAGGCGATCACTGTCGGGTAAGTAAAAATATTTTTTCGCGGTGTTCGCCACGGCTTCACGGACTTCAACCGCGTGTATTTCTAACTCGGCAAAACTATTGAGCAGGTTCTTGGCCATTGAGCCTGCGCCCAGTCCCATGATGGTTGCTGTTTTTACTTCGGGGATAAACAATAAACCCGACATCATCGCCTGGGTGTACCCGTGAGCGAGTCCATTAATATCATTAAGCTTCATACAACTTTGCTGGACTTTGCCATTAAAGCTGAGAATTCGGCTTGATCTTGTCTGGTAAACATAAATCGGGCCGTGCTCATCCGTTGTTGATGAGATACAGGTTCCATTGATATTCATGGTGTTGTTAATGTCTCTTGAATACAGGTGTCGATAACTGGCGGGCATTATAATACATTTCAATATTCAGGATCAGAATCAACACTTCATCGGCAATGATAAAAGATATCACGATAAAGCCTTTGGCATGGCACTTTAAAACATGTTCCAGGCATGCCTGAAACACGTTCTCTGATCATGTATTTATCTAGCTCAACGCTAATTTGCAATTTCTTTTAGATGTTGTGCCGATTGTGGTGATAACGCGCTGGCCAGTCCCCGCAGTTGTGCTGCACCATCACCTTTATAAACACTGCCGTGCATGCAGGCCAGCGTGGTTGGCTCCGTCGCGGCAAGTCGTTCGAGCATGGCAGGGGCGTTCGTGGTGTGAGAAAAATAATCCTGGGTAAACAAATCTCCGCAAAACAGGGTGCGCGTGGTTTCTTCCATTAATAAACCACATTCCCAGCCATGGGGCAGGTGGGGGGTATCAAACCAGCGTACCTGGTGCCGGCCCAGTGAAAGGACTTCGCCATCGGCAAGGGGGCGAGCCGGGCGATCGGCCAGGTCATTGACCGAGACCAGGCTTGCCACTGCGCCACAAAGTGGTACGGCATCGGGTGCCTCGGCCAGCCATTCATTGAGTGATCCGCATTCGTCAGCCTCGACATGTGAAAAACCGATATAGCGCAGGCGCGCTATCGGCATAATGCTGGCGACCGCTTCACGCACCAGCGGGAACATCTTGCGTGGCCCGGTATGGAAAAGCAGGGGTTGCTCATCATCAACCAGGTACTGGTTGAAGGAAAAGCCGAGGCCGTTTTCAAAAACGACGGGTGTGTTAATGCGGTAAATACCGTCCGCTATTTCATGGACGTTGGTGCCGGATCCCTTGTTGGTAATGGTCATGGGTTGTCTCCCTGGTTAGTTAGTCCATACTTATATTGAGTAAACAGTAATGTATATTGAAATAGAGTAGTTCGCATCCCGGCCCTTGTCAATAATTCGCTAAACAGCTATGTTTATCAAAATGAAGAAGCGAAAATACCAGCAAGCAGCCCGTGCCGAGCAAACCAGGGAGACGCGCAAGCAAATCGTGGAAGCCGCGGTGAAACTGCACGAGGCACTGGGGCCTGCATATACTTCGATAAAGGCGATTGCCGAAGAGGCAGGGGTGCAACGTCTGACCGTGTATCGCCATTTCCCCGATGATACCAGCCTGTTCGAGGCGTGTACCTCTCACTGGTTTGGCTTGCATCCCCCGCCACCGGTAGCAGAGGCGTCTGATCCCCGCATCAAAACAGAAAAAACCCTGTTGGCGCTGTACCGTTTTTACCGGCAAAACGAGCGGATGTTGTTTGTGGCTTATCGTGATGTTGAAGAGATCGAAGCCCTGCGTGGGCCCATGAACCAGGTAGAAGGCTATTTCGATAGTATGCGTGATGAACTGCTCGGTGCATGGCAGCCCGGGGCAGAAAAGAGAAAACAGCTGGCCATGACATTACGGCATGCCCTGCGTTTTTCGACCTGGCGTTCATTTAAAACAGATAAGCTATCGGATAAAAAAATGGTTGAGCTGGTGATGAGTTGGCTATGATGTATACCCGGGGTCATAGCACGGTAGTACCGCTAAGCATTTCAGCGTAAACGCACTTGAGACTGATGATAAATACATGATTGGTAAAAAATTCATGATCACCGGTATGCAAATTGAAGTCGTGTCGGATGAAGGCGATAAATGGCAGACGCGTAATCTCACCACGGGTGAGATGGTGTTGTTTGATAAAGCCGTTCTGGAAAAGGCCATTAGGCTGGGTAAGGCAGAAGAAATAACCGATCTGGATAATATCAATAAAGCCTGAATATGCTCATGCAAGATACCCGCGGTCAGACTCCCCTGGGACGCGTTAAAATGTTTGTATCACTGATACGCTCCATAGCGTAATGGTACCGGGTTCGGCGTCGATATCCTCATATTCAACTTGTACTGAAAATGATTCCCAGTGATTAAACCTGGCACCTAATCCCCAGCCAAAATCTGTTCCATCCGACGTGGTTGTTGTTGAGGGGAGTCAAAACACGGTAGTTGTTTTGTCAATTTTCCAGTTGGCCAGCCCGACCTTGCCAAACAACTCGGTTTTCCCGGTTACGGGCCACAGGCCTTTTGCCCATAGGCCAATTGCCCGTGCTTCGTATTGTGTCTCTACACCAAATATGTTTTCGCTCGGATTGCCAAAATCAAGGTAAGCTGCTTCGATGGCCAGGTTTTTATTAATGCCAGCTCCCCCAAACAACTTGAACCCGTCACCGTATTCGCCAAACAACCCCTGGTTAATTTCCGACTGGCCAACGCCTAACCCGATGTATCCCTCAACTGCATAAACCGGTGAAGATAACAGCAAAGAAAGTGTGAATATAAAAGCATATTTTACTGGCATAACTTTTTCTCCGCTTGGGGAGCACCATTTGTACTTTTTATTATCCTCTTATCCGGATAACTTAATTTGATCTGGATCATGCTCATTCATCCTTTTATTGCGTAAAGAGGGTTAAGCCAACAAATAGGGACCTGCCTCCATATTGCTAATGCCTGGCAAGTAAAGGATGAGCACCACAAGGTTTTCAACCTTTACACTCCTTAGCATCGAGGGGGATACATCCTGTTCGGTTTGCTATAGTTTCATCATAATGACAATATTGTGTGAATGTTGTTTGAAGGGATAACAGGGAACCTGGCAACGGAATAAAAATGACAAGGGGCGAGACATGAAAAAAGTGATACTTGGTATCATCCTGGTGATCGTGTTGATCATTGCAGGTGGTGTTTATTACGTATTGACCAATCTGGATGCGCTGGTGAAAGCAGCGATTGAACATCACGGCAGCCAGGCGACCCAAACCGCGGTGCGTGTTGACAAGGTGCGTATCGATCTTCGCGAGGGTGCCGGGGCTATTCATGGCCTGACCATTGCGAACCCGAAAGGTTTTGCCGACTCCTATGCCTTTTCACTGGGTGAGATTAGCACCAGGATCGACCTGGCATCGTTAAAAGAAGAGCCCTACGTGATTGACGAAATTACCGTGCGTGCGCCCCGGATCTTTATGGAAATCAATAAAGACAAAAAAACCAACCTGAATGAATTGAAGAAAAACTTAACCGCCACGACAGGGGCAACATCCAAAGCGACGCCGGGTGCAGAAGAGAAGGCCAGCAAGCATGAACCGCGGTTAATTATTCGCCGCGTGGTATTCAGTGATGGCAATATCCAGGCCAGGGTGGTGCCATTGAATAACAAGGAGTATCAACTCAAATTCCCGAACATGGAGATGACGAATCTCGGTGGCAAGACGGGCGCTACTCCCGGTCAACTGGCCAGTGAAATACTTAACCGGCTTACCGACCAGGCCCGCGAGATAGTAAAACAAAAAGGCATCGGCCAGGAACTGGACAAGATTAAAAGTGAGGCCAAGGCTAAAGTTGAGGAAGAAAAGGCCAGGCTCAAGCAAGAAGCAGACAGTAAGCTGGAAGCAGAAAAGCAAAAAGCCAGTGAAAAACTAAAAGGCTTGCTGGATAAATAAGAAATAAATGACGACGAGCAGGGAAACGCGATGCAGAACTTCATCAATACCATGACGCCGGTAGAGTGGGGATTGCTTGGGATAGCGGTCCTGGCACTCTTGTTTGCTTTTATGGCATGGCGGCGAGCTGGCCGTGCTTTGCAGCTTGTTAAAAACCAGCCGATCGTCGATCAAGCACGCCATGAAGAACCAGAACAACAGGATGAACAAAGGCCAGCTGTTGCACTGGAAATTACCGCGGATAAAGATGAATATGAACAGGTTTCACTGCAGATAAGCAATACGGGCCGGTTAGCTGCCAGGTATGTGAAGCTTAATATCGATGAACCGGAAAATGTGTATGATGCAGAAAACCTGGGTGCGGGTATCGAATCAGCAAATGTCACAACAAGCTCAGCGATTATGCCAAGACTTGCCGTGCTTGACGCAGAGAATAAACTTCCCGTAAACGAGATCCTGCAGGGCAAAACAATTGGGTTGCCAGCAGCTTTGACCATGTCACATGGCAAAATCTGTGATTTTCCTGTCACCCTGGTATGGAAGGATGAGAACGGCACAAGCCATCAAAAGAAGTTAACGCTGACGGTGTAAGCTAAAGCGGGTTAGAAAATAACAGGTGATATTTTGAAACTGTTTTTGATTATATTTTCGCTGGCGCTGTTATTTGTCATTGGTTCGGCCGCTGCGATGCGTTACTTTGATAGAAAGCCTGTGAAAAAGAAGGGCAAGAATAAGTAAAGCAATGATTAACCGGGGATGGCGTGTGCTATAGGATCGCCTGGTATTTTTCCCGGCACTTCTCCCGATGTTACTACGCAAGCGTTAGGGGTTTTATTTTAAACCTTCTGCACCTGGCTGGTTACACTTTTTTTGTTCGCCATAGCGGTCCCATTTTGAGATTACGACGGGCATTGAGATCATAAACAATGTCTTCAGCATGTTCGGTGACTTCTTCAAGTGATCCCTGGCTCATCCCTTTTATACAGTTATCTGCCCGGCCGATAATATATTGGAACCACGTTTCATCCGTGATGTCGAACGGTGGCGTAATTCTTGTAATACTGATTAAGGTATATTCAAGTCTATCCCACGCTGTGTTGTCATTTTCTGCCATTATCAATCCCATACTGAACAAAGAACGTTCTACGTTTTGCAAACGCATGTAACTGATTGAGCAGGATATCAGGGGGGAAGTTGAGATAGCCGTAATAGGCGGAACAATAGTTACTTTTTAAAGTATAACTAATTCAGTTCAAAATACTAGTAAATGTTTTTTAAAGGTAAAAGGGAATAAAAAAATATTTTAATTGGTTTTTTTATTTTGCCGGTGACTCGGTGCGTAATAGGACTTACCTTTTAGTGCGCGTTCATTGAGATCCCTGGCAACGGCATGGGCATGTTCAGTAACAGCTTTATGTGTTCCCGGTTTTATGCCATCAATTGTTGAGTTACCCCGTGCAATCACGTAGCGGTGCCAGTTATTACCCGGCATTCCTTCGGGAGTGCTGATCTTCTCTACAGTCTCCACATGATAGGGGACGTTACGTAGTGGTTCATTATGTTTATCAGTCACTATAGCTCCATTTTAGGGCAATCCAGGTGAGTGGCGGCAGTAAGGGGGGGTAGGGATAATGGAACCGGTAATCAGTACCGGTTCCATTATTACGAATGCTAAGTGTAACCGATTAGCTCTGGAAGGTTACATTAGTAGCTTGAGGCCCCTTGGCGCCATCTTCTACCTGGAAGCTAACCTGCTGTCCTTCAGCCAGGCTTCGGAAACCTTCTGCAGCGATAGACGAGAAATGTACGAATACATCCTTGCTACCATCATCGGGTGTAATAAAGCCAAAACCTTTGGAATCGTCAAACCATTTAACTGTACCGTTTTTCATGTAAATACCTCTGTATTTCAATTAATTAAAGTGTGTTGCAAATATTATTTTTGAGGTACGAACAGGAAAATCGGGAGGAACATAAAACGCCATCGAGACTTTGGTGAACAACCAAAAAAATTGTGCAATGTTACATAGTGTGAAAAATAAAAATAATCCATTTACCACATTTAGCTATATAGGGCCTACCATACACTGTTTCAAGCTAATTTGACAGAAAAATTGACGTGGAAATTGGGATTTAGAGGGCAAACCATCAAACCAGGCAACATAAAGTCCAGTGCTATTTATCCAGGATAATGCCCCTTACCGGTATAAACTGATTTTGTTGTCTCACACCGTTTCCTGTTTTTACCGAGCAACGAGGAATCTGAAGTGGATCCACATCTGCACTGCTGGTTTTTACCCCTGGTCGCGGAAATGACAAAAACGGGTGACATATTCCCCGGTGGAAAACGCCATCGTGTTTTTTGCCGAGCCTGTTTAAAACCGGTCACGGCAGGTATGTTGATAAAACCATTATTTATATTTTATTTCCGCATTTTCAGAACTTTCATAAAGTTACATGGTCACAAAATTTAATGACGTGAATGGTCTTTTTAATATCCAACGTCATTAAATTTTCTCTCAAAACGTTTCAACAATTTAAGGTTTGAGTCGCTATCTTCTCCTCTTCAAAGCCTTGACCTTACTTTGCGCTACCCGGTGTCACTCAGGTTTAATCTTTTGGTCATCAACCGGTCATGTCCGGTTGAGACGATCAAAGCCAGTAACACATACCAACAAAAGGAGGTAACAAGAAAACTATGTCACTCGAAATGGGTCACTTTATCATCGGTACTACTCACAACAACAACAAATTCAGGCCATCGGACTGGGCCGAACGTCTCGCATCGGCCTGCGGTCATTTCGATGAGCGTTGTCGCCTACATTACAATCCCATGCTAAAACCTGCCAAACATGATGGCATCTACGGTTTATTTGTCGCGAGCAAACTGGGCGCACTAAACCCGGAGGCCTATCATTATGCGATGGACTTTGCCTATCGTAACCATCTCCAGGTTATCGACATTGGGATGCGCGATTCGATGCCTGATGCCGCGTAATAGATAGAAGAAACCAGACCCGCTATGATACGGGCTTGGTTGAAGGTTATTTATAGGCAATGGCTGCAAAGGTCGGGCCGGCAAGATTAATAAAGTCAAACTGCTTAAAGCCGGCTTCTGAGCACCATTGTCGAAAATCTTCACCGGTATAATCAAACGCGTCACCAAACTCGATAAGCATGTTAAGCGACATGAGCATGCCAAACAGGTTTTCACGGCGGGCATCATCAATCAGGTTTTCAATAACGATGAACGCACCCCCGCTGGGCAGGGCATCGTACGCTTTTTTAATTAACCGTTTTTTCTTCTCCAGGTTCCAGTCATGCAGGATGTTGCCCATGGTAACGACATCGGCTTTGGGGAAATCATCAACAAAAAAGTCACCCGCGATGACCGTGATGCGCTCGCCAAGATCGGCTTCATCCACATGTTGTTGTGCAAGCCGGGCAACAGGCGGTAAGTCAAAGGAACTGAAATGAAGGTGTGGGTGCTGGCGGGCGATGATGCGTGAGAGTAAAGCCAGGGCCCCGCCAATATCCGACACGCTTTTGTAATTTTCAAAATGAAACTTTTCCCCCAGTTGCTGGAAGTTGGCCGCCTGGAAGCCGGTCATCGCATCGAGAAACTGGCCAAGACGCGCCTCGTCCGCATAGAGCTCCTCGAACATCGGTTTGCCGTTATGTTTTATCTCGTTTTGTGGCTGGCCGGTTTTTAATGCTTCGCCCAGGTCATTCCAGAAGCCAAATAAACGTGTGTTCAGCATTTCGGTCAGGCCACCAATATACATGGGGCTGTGTTTGTTCAAAAAGGCGCTGGTATTCGGGGTGTTTCGGTATTTAGCTTGTGGCCCGTCACCTTCTCGTTCTAGAAAACCGGAGGCGAGCAGGGCATCAAAAAAATCATACGTGCCGCGCGGGTGAATGCCCAGCGTGTTACCCAGTTGTTCAGCGGTCATCGCTTCGTTACCCAGGGCGGTGAACAGATCAAGCTCCACGGCGGTTAACAGGACTTTAGATGCCCAGAAGGCCGTGGCCGTTTGCATGATATGGCTGGGGTCCAGTGCGTCCTGGTGTTCGGTGCCAGGTGGCGGAGTGCCTGCCAGTTGTTGCGCCATCTTGTCCGCTTCAATGCTCATAATCCTGATCCCTTTGGTTGGTTACTGACAATGCCATAACCATAGATGTTTATGTTCCATAGATAAACAAGGTTTTCGTTGCTAGACTGTTAACAAAATGGAAACAAATAATGCGCTATGGACAAGCTGACCCGTATCAAAGTATTTACCCAGGTGGTGGAAACCGGGAGTTTTTCCGCCGCCAGTGAGCGTCTCGCCATTTCACGCGCGGCGGCCAGCAAGTATGTTTCGCAACTGGAAGCGCACCTCGGTGTGCGGTTACTGAATCGTACTACCCGTCATGTGAGTACCACGGAATCCGGGCGGATGTATTTCGAACGCTGCAAGGAAATGCTGCATCTCATGGAAGAGGCCGATGACATGGTTACCGGCCTGAGCAGTACCCCGAAAGGCACCTTGCGTATCAGTGCCCCGACGGTGTTTGCGCATCGACACCTTGTGCCTTTGATCAGTGAATTTACCCGCAGCTACCCGGAAATGAAGGTGGATATCATGGTCAGTGATCGCCTTGTGGACCTGGTCGATGAGGGCTATGACCTGGCTATTCGCATTGCCTATAAGTATGACGCTGAACTGATCGCGCGTCGCCTGGCAAGTTGTCGCCATGTGCTGGTGGCATCCCCTGCTTATCTCAAGAATGCGCCACCGCTTGAGGTACCTGCTGATTTACAACACCATGCCTGCATGTTGTACAGCTTTACCGAGAACGGCACGTGGCCACTAAAAAAGGACGGTGAGGATTACTCGGTAAAAGTGACACCGGTCATCACATCCAATAACCCGGAAGTGTTACTCGAAGCGGTGGTTGCCGGCATGGGAATTTCCATCATGCCCACGTTTATTGCCAGTGAAGCTATCAGCAAGGGCCAGTTACAAGTGGTGCTGGATGAGTATGAATCTTTAAAACTGGATATCTTTGTTATCTATGCATCGAGACATTACCTGCCAGCAAAAATGCGCGTGTTTATCGATTTTCTGAAATCGCGAATAAAGGATCCACCGTATTGGGACAGTTTTCATTAAACCGGGTTATTCACGTTGCCAGTTGTTTTTATTAAAGTCTGTTCAGGATAGTGTCGATTACCAAGATAGGTATGCATGTTGATGCTTTACGGAAAATGGTATTCAAATGATTAGGAATAAAAATAAGAAACAGGGAAGCGAACACCGACGAACACGATACTTTCAACTTTACGCGCTACTCATATTTTTGCTTGCAGGTTTACCGTTGGCCTCCCATGCGCAAGGTAAAGCCAGTGAGTTGTTTCAGAAATTCAAGCAACAGGTCTTCCAGATCCGGGTGATTGATATCGCATCCGGCGATAAAAACTCGATTGGCTCCGGGTTCCAGGTGAGCAAAGAAGGACACCTGGCGACGAATTTTCACGTGGTGTCCTCTTTTGTGCACAAGCCGGAAAAATACCGGCTGGAGTACGTGGCCCATGACGGAAGTACCGGTGATATCGCGTTGCTGGATTTCGATGTGATTCATGATCTTGCTGTTCTCAAGATTGCGCCATTACAGAAAAAGTATTTCCGGTTTAACCTTGGCGCTCTCTCCAAGGGGGAGCGTATCTTCTCCATGGGTAATCCGCTTGATATCTCGATGCTCATCATCGAGGGTAATTTTAATGGTCTTATCCAGGAATCCCGTTACCGGAAAATCCTGTTTTCCGGCAGCCTGAATCCCGGGATGAGTGGCGGGCCGGCCTTTGATGATCATGGCAGGCTTGTCGGTATCAACGTGGCAAAAGGGGGCGAGCAAATCAGTTTCCTTGTTCCGGCCGCCCGGCTACACGCGTTATACAAGCGTGTCAGGAAACACGGTGCAGCGAAAGACTTTGCGGAAAAAATCAGAACCGCCCTGTTTGATGATCAACAAAAGTTCTACGCACAATTACTCGACAAACAATGGGAAAGTGAAGCGCTGGGTGATGTGCTTATCTCGGGAAAGATGGATAAGTCACTGAAGTGCTGGGGCCATACTATCGATAAAAAAGATACTTATTATAAAGGTGTCCACAAGCACTGCCGTTCCCAGGATCGTATTTTTGTCAGCAGGCGTATGCACATAGGCATGTTTTCCTATGATTACGAATGGCTTACCACAGACCGACTCAATCGCTTCCAGTTTTATTCGCAGGTAGAAAGTCGGTTTTCACATTCCAGTGTCAGTAGCGTGTCACGCAAAGAGGATGCGACAAATTATCTGTGCAAAGAAAAGTTTGTTGAAATCAGCCAGCATTCCTGGAAAGTGTCCACCTGCCTGAGGGCTTACAAAAAGTACCAGGGCCTTTACGATGTACTGTTGATGATGACAACCGTCGATCAAAATGACAGGGCATTGCTGGCAAAGGCTGCCATGTCGGGTGTGAGTAAAGAAAACAGTGTCCGGTTCATGAAGCGGTTCATGGAGGCAATCCAATGGAAGCCTTGATCATCCAGCACAGTAAACGGCCTGGCAGGTTATCGGAGTTTGTTAAAAGTACCGGAACATCGCTCACGCTGGGAAGAGGCTTCAATAACGATGTTATCCTCTCGGATCACTTTATTGCGGCACAGCAACTACGCTTTGATTACGAGGATGGCGCGTGGAGACTGAAAGTACTGGATAACACCAACCCGGTGCTTATTAATAACAAGCCGGTGACTGAAGATGGCGTGGTCATCAGCAGTGGTGATGAACTGACGGTGGGTCGTACCCAGCTGGTGTTATTAACCAGTGATCACCCGGTAGAGCGCACCCGCAAACTTATCCTGTCAAACTGGATGTCCCGTCATGGGCCTCGCATCGCGTTACCTATCATGGCGGTAGTAATTTCAGCATTGCTGGCAGTATTTTCTGACTACCTCCAGGCCACGGGAAAAATTCGCTGGGAACAGCAGCTTGCCGGTGGCCTGTTATACGCGTTCGTAGTCACGCTCTGGGCAGGTGGCTGGGCACTAGCAGGTAGACTGTTACACCATAAACCCAATTTTTTTCCGCAATTGTTTGCTATCGCGGTGATCCTCGCCGGGTTTACCATAGCCAGCCTGTTCACAGGGTATGTTGAGTATGCAACTGCAAGCAGTAGTTTTGGTAACCTTGTTGAGATGGGTTTCCTGCTTTTCATTATTACCCTGATGTTGAAATATAATTTAACGTTTGCCACGGAGTTAAAAAGACGCGGCCTGGTATCATTTTCAGTGGTTGCGCTATTAATGTTGTTTGTTGTTGTGCTGAACCAGCTGGAACAAAGAGAATTCAACTCCTGGCCTGAATATTCGGAGGTTGTTAAACCGCCTTTCGCCAAATGGACATCGGACGAGTCGCTGGATACTTTTTTCAGTGAAGTTGATCGTCAGTTTACAAAGCTGCAAAAACAAATGAAGAAATAAAGTGTAGCCCACGGTTTTTGAAAACGTGTTATTGCAAACTTACCGCTGCCAATGATTCCATTAATTGATTAACGCTGATCTGCGCAAATGCTTCCTTGTCATTAAGGTGGATCAAGCCAGCCATGTTTGACCATCCATACAGGGTAACATCAAGGTCTTTAAATGTTTTTTGCGGCAATTTTCTCGGCAGGCAGTAAATTTTCCTGTCATGAAATAACAGGTTATAGGGCGTGTTTTTGTCATGTAATGACTGGATAACCTGCCAGGCATCTCCCGGATCAGTAAATACCTGGCAGGTTGCCGGGTAGGGATGATCACCACCGTTGTGCCTATACTGCGCTGAAAAAATGGGCAGCGGCGTCGTTTCAAGGTAGGCATGGAAGTGTAAATGATTGACGGATGCCCCAGCGCCCAGCGAATTATAGGCAACAACAAACCCCGGGAGTTGTTGTTGCGTGGTCGATTGCAGTTCAGCCATGTAAACCAGGTATTCTTCGATTAATAGCTGGTTGTTGTGCTGTTCTTTATCCAATACCAGTAGGGCATGATATTTCACAAAGGGAAACTTGTTATAAAGCAGGCAAAGCTGTCGACCCTGCATGTTGCCCTGCGCAAAGGTTTCTTTTTCCAGGAAGGGTTTGTTGAAGTGAAAGCCTTGCGCGTTGAACGCGGTATCCAGCTGGACGTTTTCCATTTTACTCATACGTGCCGGCCTGAATGACCGTAACTGGTTATAGTTCAGCAGGAAAGTCGCAGCACTTGTTTTGATCTCACGAGTTTGAACCGCGTCCAGGTTTTCCAGGCCGATTTCAATGATGTTGTTCATAGCAGTGATGTCATCGACGGTATCTTCCGGCTGTTTACCTTCGCGTTGGCATGCCTGGTAATATTCTTTTATATAGGTATATACCTCGTGAAGATGTGCCTTGTTGTTTTCCAGGAATTTTGGGTGCTGAAAAATATTGGCGCAGGCCAGGATAAACGTACCGGCAGTTTTGTGTTGCAGGATACGGGTTAATCCATCCTCAAAGGCCTGTTTGTACAGGCCGGGGGAAGACAAAACATGTTTAATGTCGGGCATCGGGACTACATCTTTATTTACTATACTTCACCTTCCGTGGTGATATGTAGAACAGTGCCACAATGCTTGCAGTGGATCGCGTCGGGATCGTGGCGTCTAAGCCCACACGTTGGACACTCGTAGCGTACCTTGCCGGGCCGAAAAATGGTCTGAATTAATCGCAAGAAAAGAGATATGCCAAAAATCATGATCAACACGGCCAGTAAATGGCCGCTTTCACCGACCAGGGTAATATCACCAAAGCCGGTTGTCGTCAGGGTGGCAATGGTGAAATACAGCGCATCGAGATAATTATTGATAGCAGGGTTCTGGCCTGATTGTGTCACGTAGACGATGGCAGTGATAATAAAAATAAAGACCAGCAGATTGACAACACTGAAAATAATATCTTCATGGTTTCGGACATAAACGGACTGGGTCTTGAGTGTTTTTAACACATGGTATGAGCGCAACAATCGCAACGCCCGCATGATACGTAAGAAGGCAAAGTTTTCTGCTAACGTTGGTGCAAGCAGCGAGGCGATGACAATCAGGTCTGCCAGGCCAACCGGGTTGAATACATATTTGAGCCTGGTGGGGCTGATATAAAGCCGGGCCATGTATTCCAGTAAGTAAATAATGCCGATGAGTTCCTCGACGATATGGATATCATCGGTATGATGAAAAAAAGATGCTACGACAAAGTACAGGATCGTTACGATGTCAAAGCCAAGCAGGCACCAGCGGAAGATATGTGAGCGTTTTTCATGGCCGAAATACAGGCCATGTAAAAGGCCATACATTTTGTTTTTATTAGTAAATTCCGGGCTGCTCATTTTTTCTCCAAATATATTTGATACAAAATACAAAAAACCGGGCCTCAGAGCAATTGTTTCTAAGTAGACGTTCAATGATATGGATCAATTTTAGTAAATCCTGTTTTATGTTAGGTTAGTTGTAGAATTAATATTATTCAGATATTAATCAATCATGGAATGCCTGGGACAAATTATTTCAGATCAAACATCAAGGAGGAAATCATGTTTTTATTTAAACGTTTCAGTACGCATTGTACGCTTGCATTATTTTGCTTCGGGTTATTAGCTACATCAGAATCATTTGCCCAGCAGAAACCTTACGATAGTATCGTGGTGTTTGGTGGCAGCCTGAGTGATTCCGGCAATGCTTTTGTTGTGCTGTCTGATCCCTCAAGTTTCGGTTTTGATGACACTTGCGGTCCGCTGACACCGATGAATGTTCCCCCCTATAATATGCTGGATGATCTCTATGTACCTGATGGAACCTATGCTATCGGAGGTCACCATGTCAGTAACGGTGCCACCTGGATTGAACAACTCGCACGTAATAATGCATTGGCAGGCTTTACCCGCCCGGCATTACGCAACGATGGTCAGCAAGCACGCAATTACGCGGTAGGTGGTGCCAGGGCTAATGATTACGAATGTCGTTTCAATCTATCCAATCAACTTGGTGCCTTCTTTAACAGTTCTGTAGGACTGACATCGGATAGTCTGGTTGTTTTTGAGATGGGTGGCAATGACCTGCGCGATGTGCTGGCAGGCGCCGATCCGACCTCGACGATAGGCGGCGCACTTAATAATATTTTTAATGCAATTGTAGCACTGTATAACCAGGGCGCCCGTCAGTTTCTGTTGATGAATGTGCCAGATATTGGCAAAACCCCCGCGGTGCAAATCCTGGATATTTACTATCCGGGCCTGGCAGCGTTAGCAACTAACTTAACAGTTAGTTTTAATGGAGAACTGTCTGGTATGCAATGGTATTTTAATACCTACTTTCCTGATATGGATGTACGTATTTTCGATGCCTATACGTTACTGGATTCCATTATCACCAGCCCGGATGATTACGGTATCGAAGTGACAGATGTTCCCTGTGTCACGCCAAATGTTGCGCCTTATAAATGTACCAATCCCGATGCTTATTTGTTCTGGGATGGAATACATCCGACCAAGGCAGTGCACAAGATAATGGCGGAGGCAGCTGCCGAGGTACTGTCTACGCCATAACCGTAAGGCTATATAGTGAGTAACGGGGTCAGATGAGGTTGTTGTTGAAATGTATTGGTTACGATAATGGCAGTACCATGCATTCACATTTTTCTACCGTGAAGGTATGCCCTGGCCAGTTAAGGTTAGGGCTAATGGCTTCAAGTGTATGTTCACCTGCAGGGACCATGATGGTGATAATGCCTTTGGCACTGGGCGTTTGACAATCAGGCATCTCATCCGGGAAATAAGTTGAAAGGTGACCGATGGGGCTACCATCCAGCGTGATATCAATTCCCTGTTGTGCCTTGCCAGTGATGGAATATACGGTAATAAACCCGGTATTGTCCGTTTCACAGGATTGCGTATCCGTAACATCGGTCTTGCCAAAGCGGTTATACTTTTCGAATGAATTGGAATATATCTTGTCGGTAATGGATTTCACTTCACCGGCATAAGCGTAATGCGTTGCTGATAGTATCACCATCAAACTGAACGTTATCACTCGACTTGTCATGTTCGTTCCTCCGACCATCCATACCGGTTGATCTTCGGTACGATGGGTTATGTCTATTTAAAGTTAGTCAAGAGTGGAGGATAAAAAGGTGAACGGCGTCAAAAAGTTTAAAACACACACAAAACAAAGTGCTGAAAATTTGAACGGGTTCAACCATATGGCATACCAGCGTGTAGCGGTAGCCATTGCCTGAGGTTATTCGAACTGTGTTATTGTCAATATCATGACTGTTTCACGAACGAAAGCGATCTTGTTTGACTACGGCGGGGTACTGGCTGAAGAGGGTTTTCGCGACGGTTTGCTGGCGATGGCCCGAGAGCAGGCGCTTGATGTGGCGGCCATGCCATCGAC
>JARRJY010000041.1:0-1689 GCA_037388705.1 Gammaproteobacteria bacterium | reverse complement strand
CATGCAAGCGGTTTACGACTCGGGCTTTGTGCTTGGCAAGGGAACAGCATCTGACTTCTGGAGCCTGTTGAAAACACGTAGTGGATTAAGCGGTGAAGAGACGGAGTTGACTCAACGGATCCTCGATGGCTTTGTACTTCGTCGGTGGATCATCACGATTGTCGAACAGTTGCGGACAAGGGGTTACCGGGTCGGGATCCTCAGTGATCAAACACACTGGCTGAATGAACTGGATGCACGGGATCATTTCTTCAACAAGTTTGACGAGATCTTCAACAGTTACAATATTGGTAAAGGTAAACGTGAACCTGCATTGTTTACGGAGGTTACCCGGCAACTGGGAGTATCACCTGGTCAGATCCTGTTTATTGATGACAGCGAATCGAATATACAGCGCGCCCATGAAGCCGGTTGGCAGACCCTTCATTTTGTGAGCAAGGATCAGTTTCTCGAGGACATCAGGCCATGGTTAACGTTACCGTGACCCGTTTCAGGATTTCACGGGGATCGTTAACGTAAAGGTGGCGCCTTTGCCGGGCTCACTTTCAACGTTAATATCGCCTCCCATCATGTGAGCATACTCCCGGCTAATGGCAAGTCCCAGCCCGGTACCGCCATATTTACGGCTGATGCCAGAATTGGCCTGGTTAAACGCCTTGAAGATATTTTTTTGTTGTTCTTCAGAAATACCGATACCGCTATCGTTCACTGAAATAACTATCCATTCATGGAATGCACTTTGTATATCTAAAACTTCCACTTCAATGTTGCCGTTATCGGTAAATTTATTGGCATTGCTGATCAGGTTTAACAGGATTTGGTATATTTTTGTTTTATCAGCAAATATTGTATTGAGAGTAGTGTTGAAATGAATATCAAGTTGATTCTGTTTTTCTTTTACCAGTGGGGAGAGTGTCTTTTCAACATCAAGTAGCAATTCTTTGATATCAATCGTTTCATTGGATAATTCGACCCGACCTGATTCCAGTTTAGAGATATCAAGAATATCGTTGATTAATCGTAATAAGTGATAAGACGATTTTTTTATTTTTAATAAATCATTTTGATAGGCTTTGTCATCCGTATCTTGCATCTCATCGGTAAGTAATTCTGTATAGCCAATGATGGCATTAAGCGGGGTTCGCAACTCGTGGCTCATATTGGCAAGGAAATCGCTTTTTATCTTATTGGCCAGTTGAGCCTCTTCGGCATGTAATTTCAGTTGTTTATTACTAATGCGTAGTTGTTCAGTGGCATCTTCAATACGTTTCTGTAAGGAAGCATTTAATTGATGAATTTCGGAATGAGATTCCTGTAAGCCGGATACCAGGTTAACCAGGGCGTGGTTTAATTCCTGTATTTCAAGTGGCACATCAGCCGTGATGCGAGGTAACTTGTCCTCATACTCGTTGAGGACAACATCATGTGCCGCCATGGCTAGCTGGTTAACCGGGTTAGTAATTTTACGTGCAATGATGACAGCGATACCTAACGCTGCCACCAATCCCAGCAGTGCCCAGCTCAGTTGTGAAAAAAGAATGTTTTCAACCTGCTTTTCGATTTCCGGTTTTGGTTGCGGTACCATAATTCCCCAGCCTAACTCCGGTACTTGTGTATAGCCGGCCACCATAACCTGTTTCACGTGAGGGGAGTAAAACTCGGTGACGCCTTTTTTACCCGCCATCATTT
>JARRJY010000040.1:16168-29953 GCA_037388705.1 Gammaproteobacteria bacterium | reverse complement strand
GAACGCTTATTATTATGCTGTCCAATTAAGATGCAAGTTGACGTAATACGTAATGCAGAATACCGCCATGACGGTAGTATTCAATTTCTTTTGGTGTATCAATGCGTACTTTGGTAGTAAATGTTTTCGTAGTGCCATCGTCCGTAGTAGCAGTAACGGTTACTTCCTTAGCCGTCGCATTGTTCAGGCCTTCAATATTGAAGACTTCTTTACCTGTTAATCCTAATGATTCGGCAGTCTCACCATCTTTGTACTGTAAAGGTAATACACCCATGCATACCAGGTTAGTACGGTGGATGCGTTCATAACTCTCTGCAATAACAGCCTGTACACCTAACAGGCGCGGACCCTTTGCCGCCCAGTCGCGGGATGATCCGGAACCATATTCTTTGCCTGCCAGTACGATGAGAGGTGTACCTTCATCACGATATTTCATTGCCGCATCGTAAATACTCATTTGTTCATTGTCAGGCATATGAATAGTTACTCCACCTTCCGTACCCGGTGCTAAAAGGTTACGAAGCCGGATATTGGCGAAGGTTCCGCGCATCATCACCTCGTGGTTGCCACGACGAGAACCTAACGAGTTAAAGTCAGCAGGTTGTACGCCTTTTGATTGCAGATATTGCCCGGCAGGACTATCCGGCTTAATGGCACCAGCAGGTGAGATATGATCCGTTGTTACTGAATCACCGAGCATGGCCAAAGCACGTGCACCGGTAATATCACCAGCCTCATCAATTTCCTTGCTCATGCCTTCAAAGTAGGGAGGGTGTTGTATATAAGTAGAATCAGACCATTCGAATAACTGTCCTTCAGGCGATGACAGCTCTAACCAGCGATCTTCACCACGGTAAACATCATCATAAGCTTGCGTGAATTCTTCTCGGTTGACGCTGTTATTGATTGCATCCTTGATTTCTGCCTGGCTTGGCCAGATATCTTTCAGGAAGACATCATTTCCATCAGCATCCTGTGCAATTGCATCATTGTATAAATCGATATTCATGGTACCGGCGAGTGCATACGCTACAACCAGGGGAGGTGAGGCCAGGTAGTTCATACGCACTTCGGCATGGACACGGCCTTCAAAGTTACGGTTGCCAGATAATACGGAACAGGCAGACAGGTCACCTTCGGCAATGGCTTTTGATACTGGTTCAGGTAGTGGTCCTGAGTTACCAATGCAGGTTGCGCAACCATATCCAACTACATGGAAGCCAAGACTTTCCATATCATCAAGCAAGTTGGCCTGTTTCAGGTATTCGGTAACGACCCGTGATCCTGGGGCTAACGAAGTTTTTACCCAGGGTTTAACTTTTAAACCCTTGTCATGTGCTTTTTTAGCAACCAGGCCTGCGCCTAACATGACTGCCGGGTTTGAAGTATTAGTACATGATGTAATTGAAGCAATCACAACGGCACCATCATCTAACGTGACATCTTCACCATTGATATTTGTTGTGACCGGTTTGCTGGATAAGTTACGCTCGGCTTTTAATGCTTTCAGTGCATCAGAGAACATTGTCTTGCTGTCTGATAATGGAATTCGATCCTGTGGGCGTTTTGGTCCCGATATGCTTGGAACGATGGTACTGATGTCCAGTTCGACAACACTTGTGTAGTTAACATCTTTATAATCATCAGTACGGAACATACCTTGTTCCTTGCTATATGCTTCAACGACAGCGACCTGTTCTTCACTGCGGCCAGTTAAACGCAGGTAGTTTAACGTTTCATCATCAACCGGGAAGATACCGCAGGTCGCACCATATTCCGGTGCCATGTTGGCAATAGTAGCGCGATCTGCCAGGGTTAACTGATCAAGACCTGGACCAAAGAACTCAACAAATTTGCCAACCACGCCGTGCTGACGCAATATCTCAACGATAGTTAATACCAGGTCAGTGGCAGTCGTACCTTCAGGTAATTCGCCGGTCAGTTTAAAACCAACCACCTGGGGAATAAGCATGGAAACCGGTTGGCCAAGTAGCGCGGCTTCCGCTTCGATACCACCCACACCCCAGCCAAGCACTCCAAGGCCGTTGACCATAGTCGTGTGAGAGTCCGTACCTACCAGGGTATCGGGATAGGCCTGCAGTACACCATTATTTTCCTGGGCAAATACAACGCGTGCCAGATATTCCACGTTGACCTGGTGAACGATACCAGTATCCGGCGGTACTACTTTGAAATTGGAGAAAGCTTTCTGGCCCCATTTGAGGAAGCTATAGCGTTCCTGGTTACGCTGGTATTCCAGCTGGGCATTTAAATCCGGTGCATCTTTACGACCAAAAGTATCAATCTGTACTGAATGGTCAATAACCAGTTCAGCAGGTGAGAGTGGGTTAATCTTTTCAGGATCGCCACCCAGGTCTTTCATGGCGTTACGCATGGCAGCGAGGTCAACAACGGCGGGAACGCCGGTAAAATCCTGCATGAGTACACGCGCCGGTGTATAGGCAATCTCTGTACCAGGCTCGGCATTGGCATCCCAGTTAGCCATCGCCTTTATGTCGTCTGCGGTTACGCTGACCCCGTCTTCATGGCGAAGCAGGTTCTCCAGCAGGATTTTCAGTGAAAATGGCAATTTGGAGGCGCCTTCTACGGCATCCAGGCGATAAATCTCGTAGTCTTTACCGCCCACGGATAGTGTGGCACGGGCATTGAAACTGTTGTTGTTAGAACTCATGCGGGCTCCTTAAAAAATACCCAATTTATTGTCATTGCTAGCAAAATGAGGGCGCATTATACGCGAAATGGCTGGCTTTTTGGCACTTGTCAATTGAGTGAGGGTTTGATATCAGCCAGGATTTGCTGGGCTTCCAGCACAAATTGTTTGCGTTTAAAGAGGATTTGCCAGCGGCTACCGCCCAACTGGTTCCATAATACCGCGGCACGTATTCCTCCCAGTAATACAGCGCGAACTTTATTTGCATTATCAGTGTGACTCAAATGCTGTCCTTCTCCAGAAACCATGATCTTGGGTGTCAGCTGACTGACTGTATCTGAATATAGACCCGCCAGGTTGGCGATCACGTTGTCATGTAACAGGTCGTAGTGTTCAAGCTGTTGTTGTGCGCGTTCAATGCCTTTGGACAGGTAATCCAGCATTTCTTTATTTTTTAGTAATTTGCCTTGTAGGTGTAACATGGCAACTACGTAGCGGGTTATATCCATGTCACGTTGACTTGATGCGTTGCCCATTTGCTCAATAAGTAAAGATAAACCAGAACGCAGGTTCTCCACGCCGCCAAAAATTGCCTGGGCAGAGGATGGGTTGATATCTAAAATTCCATTTAGGATTATTCTTATATCATGCTGGTCATACTGACCTGTCATGGCAATTTGTTTTACCAGGTCAGCTGATTGAAATACGGCAGCTAAAGCCAATGTTTTATCAGTCAGGTTCTTCATTTTTATTTTCGTGATTCTATTACACCACCACCAAGACAAATTTCGCCATCGTAGAATACGATAGATTGGCCCGGGGTAATTGCCCATTGTGGTTCATCAAATTGTACTAAACATACATCATTGTCTAACGATCTAAGTGTACATGGCGAATCGGTCTGGCGATAACGAGTTTTGGCAGTACATTTAAAAGGAATACCAGGTGCCTGGCCTGCCACCCAGTGTAACTGTGTAGCCGTTAGCGTCTTGTGGTAGAGGAGGGGATCATCATGGCCATTAACAACAATAAGCACATTATTATCTAGGTCCTTGTCAGCCACATACCAGACCGCACCTTCATAGCCTTTTATACCGCCAATTCCCAGCCCCTGTCGTTGCCCTAACGTGTAATACATAAGGCCATCATGCTTACCAAGTACTGTACCATCTTTTGTTTGTATTTCACCGGGTTGTGCAGGCAAGTATTTTTGTAAAAATGCTTTAAAATTACGCTCACCGATAAAACAAATACCGGTACTGTCTTTTTTATTAAAAGTAACAAGACCATTTTGCCTGGCGATTTCACGCACCTTACTTTTTTCAAGTTCACCAACAGGAAAAAGCGTATGTGAAAGTTGTTGTTGACCGAGGGTATACAAAAAATAGGTTTGATCCTTTTCAATATCTATACCTCGGAGTAAAAAGTACTCACCATTTTTTTCGGTAACACGTGCGTAATGCCCGGTAGCAATATAGTCAGCACCCTGACTGATTGCATAATCAAGGAAAGCTTTGAATTTAATTTCCTTGTTGCAGAGGATATCCGGATTTGGTGTACGCCCCGCCTGGTATTCCTGTAAAAAATACTCAAATACCCGGTCCCAGTATTGATCAGAAAAGTTAACCCCCTGGATAGGTATACCAATAGCATTGCAAACTGAACGTGCATCAGCCAGATCATTTTCAGCAGCACAATGTGTATCGGTATCATCACCTTCCCAGTTTTTCATGAATACGCCGCTGAGCTGGTAATCCTGTTGTGATAACAATAATGCTGCAACAGACGAATCCACGCCGCCGGATATTCCAACGACAACCTTTGTGGTTAAGTTTTGCTTAGAAGATGAATTCATGGTTTGACGCCAAGTGTAACCGGAGCTGATTATATCAGAATCGCGTTAACGTATTTGCTGATATAAAGATAAAGGAAATTGCTTTCCAGCAAGGTAATCTTCAATACATTTCATAACAAGAGGACTGCGGTGACGGTCTATATTTTGCCGAATTTCATCCATTGATAACCATACAGCATTTACAATGCCTGTATCGAGTTTTCTTTTTGACTCATGGGTTGTTACATCACCAGCAAAACAATGGCGAATATAAATATCTTTATTCGGGTGTTGCCAGTGATAAATACCGGTTGAATATTTTGGAGTAAAGTGCCAGGCAGTTTCCTCTAATGTTTCACGTATTGCCGCATCAATAATATTCTCATTAAATTCTACATGGCCAGCAGGCTGGTTAAGTACGGTACATGTATCATCCGGATAGTCCGTTGCATTAATATCATGTTCTTCGACGAGAAGAAACTTTCCCTGCTTTTCGATGATCGCGGCGACTGTTATGTGAACCTTGTTTTCTGTGTTGCTCATAATTTTTATTAAATTGCTCAGGCGCTTCTATTTTACGCCATTCTCCTGGCTGAAGGCGATGTCCATTCTCATCAAGGCTCCACTCGGCAACGGAATATCGAATCAGGCGTAAAGTTGGATGACCAACAGCTGCCGTCATTCGTCGTATTTGCCGGTTTTTTCCTTCAGAAATGCTTAGCTCCAGCCATGTTGTAGGTATTTTTGCCCGGTAGCGGACGGGTGGCTTACGTGGCCAGAGACCTTGTGGCTCATCAATTATCTTTACTTTAGCCGGGCGTGTAACCCCATCTTTTAACTTCACACCAGACTGTAACCTGCCTATTGCGTTTTCATCCGGGCGACCTTCAACCTGTACCCAGTATGTCTTCAATTTTTTATATTTAGGTTCGCTGATTTTGTGCTGCAAAACACCATCATCAGTAAGCATAAGAAGGCCCTCACTATCCTTATCCAGCCTACCTGCAGCGTAGACGCCTTTTACTGGGATATAGTCTGATAAATTGGGTGACTCGCCGGTAAACTGGCATAACGTATTAAACGGCTTGTTAAAAATAATTATCATAAATATCAATAAGATAACTGGTCAGGAGGATAAAAATACAACTTAATTCTTATTTATGTAAATTAAAGATTAGTAAAAATAAGCCGTTATAAAAAGTGTAAATACATAATTATAAAAAAATAAGGAAATTTTCAATTGTCACTAAAGGGGCTGTTCAGACGTCGATCCTTGTATGAAAGATTTCTGTGGGTAAGTATACCCATGGCCGTGCTAACTATTGCCATCATATATTACAGTCAGCACATTGCCAACGAGGCCACAAATTCTTCACTCCAGTCGATTCAACAAAATGATCAACACAAGGCGCTGATCAGAAAAGTATCCAGTCATCTACAGCATATTGAAAAACAGGTATACAGGCATACCGTTTATCATAACGAGGAAGCCAGGGAAATTATTGACAACGAATTCGAGATGTTAAAAAAAGATATTAGTTTGTTAAGCCAATACTGGCAAAAATCTGATATCAAAGTTCCTCAGAAACAAAATCACCCTGACAATATTATCAAGTTATTAAAAGTACATCTTCGTAAAGCCAGGAATTATATCAAGTATTATTACCATGTTATTGATGATGTTAGTTTACGTTATCCCGGTATGCGCGTTTTACTGAATGAGCTACTGGTCCACAACACTAAGTTCTTACAGGCTGTCGATGAGGCGATAATTGATTACCGGCAGACCAGGGAAGCGCATCGAAACAGGGAAGCTGAAGAAATATTTATACAGATACGATATGCGTGGGTACAGCAGGTAAGTTGGTTCAGGCTGTTTGTAGCAAATCGTTCTGGTATTTTTGGTTCCCCAGAGGAAAGCATGAAACAAAACCTGGCTAACAGGGCAATTTATGTGACACAGATTGGCGAACTTCATTTGCCGTTATGAAAAAGGCTTATCGTGAATATGAAAAGCACTTTAAAAAAGCCGAACAGATCTATCTGTCTGATGAATGGCGTGCAGATTACCCATTTCTTAATGATATTATCCAACCCACCTTTGAAAAAGCGCACGATTTAGTAACGCAATATGAAAAGCAACTCGAGGTTTCTGTCGGTCAAACCATCCAGAATTCTTACCAGGTAGCAGAAAAAATTACTTCGTTGCTCTGGCTCGTTGGCGCAATTGTATTATTTGTTTTATTTGTTGCTTACGTCATGTTTGAGTACCTGTTGCGCAAGCCTATTGAACAGGTTGCGCATGCTCTTGACGCAGAAGCAAAAGGGGAAGCATTTTCACCATTAATGCAATCAAAAACCAGGGAAACCAGCATGCTCATCGATGCATTTAAAAATATGCAGGAGCAGGTACATTCCCGACAAATGAGGCTTACCTCGATCCTTGAGAATGCTGCTGAAGGTATTATTACCATTGACAAAGATGGTGTTATCGAGACATTTAATTCAGCCGCAGAAAAATTGTTCGGTTATGATGATTCGGAAATAATTGGCAAAAATATCTCAGTCCTGATTCCCGAGGTGCACCGGGACGATCATGACACCCTTTTCAAGAATGCGATAAACAAAACAAGCGCGCAAAATTTTCAAATGGAACTTGAAGTATCTGCACTTAATAAGGCTGGTAAAACCATACCCGTTTCTATCAAGCTAAGTGACCTGATGGTTGAGGGTAGGCGTTTATTTACTGCTATTGTAGGTGATATCAGTGAGCGAAAAGCGATGATAGAAAACCTGCGGGAACTCGCCGAGCATGATTCGCTGACTGGCCTTTATAATCGATTTTATTTCATGGAAGAGCTCGAGCGCGTTGTTGAACGTACTCAACGCGACCATCTAAAACAGGATAGCCTTCTCTATATTGATCTTGATAACTTTAAATATGTTAATGATACCCTGGGACACCTGGCAGGCGATTGCCTTCTTGTTGAAGTTACCGAACTTTTAACCAGTAGAACACGCAAAAGTGACTTGTTAGCACGTATCGGTGGGGATGAATTTGCCATACTTCTTTACGAAGTGGACAGGGAAACTGCGCAATCTGTTGCAGAACAGTACCGTGCATTACTTCAGGATTACGTTTTCAAATACGAGGGTAAAGTAGTCGATGTGGGTTGCTCGATTGGAATAGCAATGCTTGAAGATGATGTGCTTAACAAGGATGATGTATTATCACGAGCAGATTTTTCCTGCCACATTGCCAAACTCGAGGGCCGAAACAAGGTTCATCTTTATACTGAAAAGGATAAAGAGCAAATCAATATCTTATCAGATGATATTGGCTGGACGCGCAGAATAAAATCATCATTAGAAAATAACCAATTCATCATTGCCAAACAGCCCATTGTTGATGCCAGCTTGCAGGGAACAAATAAATATGAAGTATTATTACGGATGGTGGATATAAATAACAACCTGATTATGCCATCAGGTTTTCTGCAGCCGGCAGAACGCTTTGGTTTAATGGTTGATATTGATAAATGGGTAATCCGTCATGCCTTGTCTATGATGAAAGAGGAGGCTAAACAAACGCCTGATATTGAATATTCCATTAATCTCTCAGCACAATCCTTTGAGTCAAGTGAACTGGTCAATGTGATTACTGAAGAAATTAATAAGTATAAACTCAATCCTGCTGCAATAACTTTTGAAATTACCGAGACGGTCGCCATGGCAGATATAGGCCTGGCAGTAAAATTCCTGACTACCTTACGTGCGCTGGGATGCAAAACAGCCCTGGATGATTTTGGAGTGGGATATTCATCATTTGCGTACCTGAAAGATTTGCCGGTTGATTATGTAAAAATTGATGGTTCATTTGTAAGGGATGTTGAAAATAATCCGCTGAACAAGACCATCCTTAAATCAATCAGTGATGTTGCACAGGCCATGGACAAGAAAACCATCGCGGAATTTGTGGAAAGTAAAGAAACCGTCCGCATTCTTGAATTAATAGGGGTTGATTATGTCCAGGGTTTATACATTGGCAAACCGGAGATCCCGACTTCCGAGTATGAGCGCCTGGGTATGGAGGCGCCAAAACCAGAACTGAAAGTGGTTTCATAGCGCAGAATAAACCTGCAACTTGCAAGACCATTATTTTGCTGGAAGATATGACACGCAGCCAATTTTTTACCTACGGCTGAGCTTCAGGGTAAGCTACTTGGCTTCATTTGGAGCCGTTTCAAATTTTAGAGACGATTAAAGGTAAATGTAAATGCCCAACTATTTGAATAATGGGCAGTTTTTTCTAATGTACATTACTCTTGTCGTCTAGGTCAGTCGGCTTAATATCGACAGCATGTTTGCCCTTGGGGCCATCGCTGCACTCAAACTCAACGGGCTGGCCTTTTTTCAGAGTTTTATAACCTTCCATCGAAATGGCTGAAAAATGAGCAAATATATCCTCACCACCATCCTCAGGGGCGATAAAACCATAACCCTTGGCATTGCTAAACCATTTTACTGTACCTGTGGACATTGCTTCCAAGCCTCCTTGTCATCATCAGCTTCACATATAATGACGCTTACTTCATATTAAATCTGTACATATTTCACAATATGAATATCAGATAAATATAGTCAAATTTTTCTGAATTGCCTATATTCTGAATATCATTTTATCTCTATGCATGTATTTCTGTGTCGGCTAAAATTCACCTATGAGTAAGAAAATTTCACATTCCCAGAATTATGACGATGGTCTTGCCCTGGAAGAGGCAAAGCCGAAACTCAAAAAACCGCCAATGTATAAGGTTGTCCTCATAAATGACGACTATACTCCTATGGAGTTTGTTGTACATATCCTGGAAGCTTTTTTTAGCATGAACAGGGAAAAGGCTACCCACATAATGCTGAATGTCCATACACAGGGAAAAGGCGTATGTGGAGTTTATACGCGTGATATAGCGGAAACGAAAGTTGCGCAGGTAAATGAATATTCCAAACAAAACCAGCATCCGCTACTGTGTACACTGGAAGCTGATAACTGAGGTTTTTATTGATGTTAAATAAAGAACTCGAGGAAGCATTAAATAATGCTTTCAAAGAAGCGCGAGCCAAGAACCATGAATTCATGACAGTGGAGCACCTGTTACTCGCTTTACTGGATAATGATGTTGCTACCGAGGTACTGAAAGCCTGTGGAGCAGATATTAAAAAGCTAAAAGATGATTTATCCAATTTTCTTGCTGAAACAACACCATTGCTGCCACCTGAAGATGACCGTGATACGCAACCAACACTAGGTTTCCAACGCGTTCTTCAGCGAGCGGTTTTTCATGTTCAGTCCTCGGGAAAACAGGAAGTGACGGGGGCCAATGTCCTGGTGGCAATTTTCAGTGAACAGGAATCACAGGCAGTGTACTTTCTGAAAAAACAGGATGTTTCTCGTTTTGAGGTGGTTAACTATATTTCACACGGTGCAGCCAGGCTGACAGAAGATCTGGAAGAAACAGAAACAGCTACCGAAGGTGACAGTGAACAACAGGAACAAAACCCTTTAAACCAGTTTACCGTTGATCTAAATGAAATGGCCAGGCAGGGACGTATCGATCCGCTGATTGGCCGAAAAAATGAGCTGGAACGCACAATCCAGGTTTTATGTCGTCGTCGAAAAAATAATCCCTTGTTTGTTGGTGAAGCTGGTGTTGGCAAAACGGCGTTAGCAGAAGGGCTGGCAAAAAAGATTGTTGATGGCGAAGTACCGGAAATCTTGAAGGATTACACGATTTACTCACTGGATATGGGGGCATTGCTGGCCGGTACGAAATACCGCGGTGACTTTGAAAAAAGGCTTAAAGCCATTTTATCCAAACTCAAGAAAGAACAGCATTCGGTACTGTTTATTGATGAGATCCATACCATCATAGGTGCCGGTGCTGCTTCAGGTGGCACCATGGACGCATCCAACCTGATAAAACCCGTTCTGGCTAGTGGCGATTTGAAATGTATTGGTTCTACCACTTACCAGGAATATCGTGGAATCTTCGAAAAAGATCATGCCCTGGCAAGACGCTTCCAGAAAATTGACGTCAACGAACCAACGGTTGAAGAGTGTGTTCAGATCCTTGAAGGTTTGAAATCACGTTTCGAAGAACATCACCAGGTAAAATACACTCACCAGGCGTTACGAAGTGCAGCAGAAATGTCAGAACGCTATATAAATGATCGCCATTTACCCGATAAAGCGATAGATGTGATCGATGAGGCTGGTGCAAACCAACGCATGCAGCCACCATCAAAACGCAAGAAAACCATTGGCGTTAAAGACATTGAAAACATTGTTGCGAAAATTGCCCGTATTCCACCTAAAACCGTATCTGCAGATGATATGGAAGTATTGCGTAACCTGGATCGGGATCTGAAGATGGTCATCTACGGTCAGGACGAGGCCATAGATAACCTGTCCAGTGCCATCAAACTGTCACGTGCCGGCCTGGGGCAGGAATCAAAACCCATTGCCTCTTTCCTGTTTGCAGGTCCAACCGGTGTTGGTAAAACAGAAGTCACACGACAACTGGCACGTATCATGGGTATCGAGTTGATCCGCTTTGATATGTCCGAATACATGGAACGACATACCGTATCTCGGCTGATTGGCGCACCCCCGGGTTACGTGGGTTATGACCAGGGCGGCCTGTTAACTGAAGCCATCAATAAGAGTCCGCATGCCGTTCTGCTGCTCGACGAGATAGAGAAAGCGCATCCTGATGTATTCAACTTGTTATTACAGGTTATGGATCATGGTACATTAACTGATAACAATGGGCGCAAAGCTGATTTTCGCAACGTCATTATTGTTATGACGACCAATGCCGGTGCCGACAGGCTGAGTCGTGCATCCATTGGTTTTGCCGAGCAGGATCATTCCAGTGATGCCATGGAATCCATCAAGAAAACTTTTACCCCCGAATTTCGTAATCGTCTCGATGCCATAGTCCAGTTTAAACAGTTAACCGCTGACGTAATCGGCAACGTTGTGGATAAATTTATCTTTGAATTTGAAACCCAGCTGGCGGACAAAGACGTTACCGTTTCAATCGACGATGAAGCACGTACCTGGCTGGCAGTGCATGGCTATGATCCACAGATGGGCGCACGGCCTATGTCGCGTTTAATCCAGGAAAATATCAAGAAGCCCCTGGCGGAAGAATTGTTATTTGGCAAGCTGGCTGAAGGCGGTCATATCAGCATTACCGTTAAAGATGACAAGCTGGCGTTTGAATTAAAAGCGAAGAAAGAGCTGGTAACCCAGGCCTGAGTGTTTACCAGCGAAAGATTTATTTGCCGCGGAAGACGATTCGACCCTTGCTCAGGTCATACGGGGTCAACTGAACGGTAACCGTGTCACCGGTCAGGATACGGATGTAGTGCTTACGCATTTTTCCGGAGATATGGGCAGTTACGATATGTCCATTTTCCAGTTCTACGCGGAACATGGTGTTGGGCAGTGTTTCTATCACAGTTCCGCTCATTTCAATGTGTTCTTCTTTAGCCATTCAGTCTGTAAACCTGTTTGTGAAAACCAGCGCGAATAATGCCTTAATTCGCATTAATTTTAAAGCGAAGACTAAAGAAATAGGGGTAATTCTTACCCCGAGAAGGGAAATTTGCTGACTACAGCCCTAAACGGCTATGGCTTTTTGCCATTCAGTCGTTGTCCAGGCGACATGTGGCTGTGTCAGTTCTGAATCCAGCACCAATTCCATACCCAGTAACCGGTTAAGAGAATCCAGATCCTTGATTTCTGCCAGTTCAGATTTTAGCTGGTTGAAATGGGTGTGATTCATATAAAGTACATTCGGACGGAAGTGGTGTTCACGTTCAAATGCATTTGCCATGCGATACAGGAAGCTTAACATCGTAACCTCCTTTCCCGTAAGGGTGGTTTCGTTAAGTTCGACATTTAGTATCCGTGATAGTTCACGTGTGAGTAGGATACTAGCTGTCCTGTTACTTAATTTATCGACCATTCCCCACAATGGTTTAAATAATTATAGCTCAGGATTTATTACATTTTTGTTAATATTTATCGAGGTGGTCAGGATTTAACCAGGTCATATTTTGATATATTTCATGTGGCTGATATTGGTTTTTATAAGACATCTTGGTACAGGATGGATTCCAGTATCCCAGGTATAGCCAGTTTTTGTTGTCAGATTTAGCCAGCTCAATCATTGACAGGATCGCGAATACGCCGGGACTTAGAGACTGGTAATCGGGATCAAAGTAGGTGTAAACCGCTGAAAGGGCATTTTGTGTAACATCGATTACAGCGACAGCAACAAGTTTTCGGTTGTCCCTGAACTCAAGCAGTTTCGTTTTGCTCCATGATGCAGAGATGACACGTAGATAAGCGTCAGGATCATCTTCATCCATACCGCCACCCGGGTGACGATATTGTATATACTTGCGATACAGCAAGTAGTGTTCGTCAAAAAACCGGCTATCAACAATCTCAAGTGATAAGTGTTGATTAGTTTTAATAGTTCTGCGTTGTGAGCGGTTTGGTTTGAAATCTTTTACAGGGATCCGTAAGGGGATACATAACTTACAATGTGAGCAGGCCGGACGATAAATGTTTTCACCACTGCGACGAAAGCCGGCTTCCATCAGTATCCCGTAATCATTCATGGTGACACTGGCCGCCGGGTCGATAAAGACTGTTCGCGCTTCCTTGTTATCCAGGTAGCTACAAGGATGATCAGGTGATATGAAAAACTGAAATCGCTGGAATACCTGGTGTAGAGGGTTTTCCTGGTTCATTTATATCTCCAGGATATCAGCAATTTGTAAAGTAGAATCCCATTGATGACTGGTTGTTGTGTTGCAGTAAATTGATAATTGTTCAATAAAGTCATTGCGGGGAATACATTTTGCCCCAAGGCTTTCCAGGTGCTCGGTATAAACCTGGCAGTCAATTAGCTTGTACTGCCATTGTTGCAAATGTTTGACCAGGTAAACAAATGCGATTTTGGACGCATCCGTCGTACGTGAAAACATTGATTCGCCAAAGAATACCTGTCCAATACTGACACCATATAATCCACCGACAAGCTGATCATCTTTCCAGCATTCTACGGAATGCGCATGACCGGCATGATGCAATCTGGTATAGGCCTGTTTCATTTCATCCGTAATCCATGTATCAGGGGTGTAGTCGCGAGGTGCCGCGCATTCATGTATGACTTGTTCAAAAGCTTTATCAAAAGTAATAACA
>JARRJY010000040.1:0-16150 GCA_037388705.1 Gammaproteobacteria bacterium | reverse complement strand
TTTGATTGATTTGCGCAAACTGCGGGAGATTTTCAAGTCTTCCGGTACCAGAACCATGCGTGGATCAGGTGTCCACCATAGAATAGGCTGCTCATCACTATACCAGGGGAAAATACCCTGTTGATAAGCTGCCAATAATCGTTGCTCTGACAAATCACCACCTACCGCCAGTAATCCGTCAGGTTCTTTTAAGGCTAAAGAGGAATCCGGGAATAACTCCGGATGGTTTATATCGAGCCAGTAGGGGGCTGATGATTGTCTTTGGTTGCTCATGATCCAGCTTTAAAGGGAGAATGTTCTCTTAGTTCTTTAATATAGTGTCTCATTCCACTTTTTTCATGTTCCAGAAAATTACTGATGGCTTCTTTAAATTGTTGATCTGCTATCCAGTGTGCTGACCAGGTCTCGGTCGGTAAAAAGCCGCGCGAAATTTTGTGTTCACCCTGCGCACCAGGTTCAAACCGATCAAGATGATGCGCAATTGCATACTCAAGCCCCTGGTAATAACAGGCTTCGAAATGCAAGCTATGAAATTCGGCCAGGCAGCCCCAATGCCTGCCAAATAGTGACTTTTCACCTCTCATGTTAAATGCGCCGGCAACGTAGTCATTATTATAGTCAGCCATCACCAGAACGATATTCTCCGGCATCGTCTCGCCAATTTGTTGGAAAAATGCTTTTGAAAAAGTTGGGATGCCACTTTTCCTGGCAAATGTCGAAGCATAAAAATAATAATATTTTTCCCATTGCTCCTCACTGATTTCATTTCCAGACAGGACATTTATATTAATTTCCTGTTCTCTTACATATTTGCGTTCACGACGAACTTTTTTTCGCTTGCTGGAACGAAAAGTTGCCAGGTATTGTTCAAAGTTTTCATAACCCTGGTTGTGCCAGTGAAATTGACATCCCAGGCGCATCATGAAATCAGGATGGTATTCGAAGTACCGGGTATCCTTTTCATCAGGGAATAGCCAGTGTAATGATGACACACCAAGTTTTTCGGCATGTTCGATGGATGCATTGATTAATGTGCTGGCAATAAGTTCATGGTCGTATTCAGGATGAATAAAAAGGCGATTGCCTGTGGCAGGAGTGTAGGGTATTGAAGCAACCAGTTTTGGGTAGTAATTAAGTCCACTACGCTCATAGGCATCAGCCCATGCCCAGTCAAACACAAATTCTCCATAGGAATTGTATTTAAGATACAGAGGAGCCGCACCAACAAGTTTATCGGCATCCTTCACCAGAAGGTACTGTGGTATCCATCCATATTTTTCACCAACAGCTTCATGAACTTCCATAGCGCGGAGAAATTCATAGCGGGCGAAGGGATTGTCATTACCAATGAGCTGGTTCCAGTCTGTACTGTTTATATTGGAGAGAGAATCACAGACTGCCGTTTTCATAGATTGATAAGAAACGGGGAAATTTTCTTTCCCCGATTTAACAAGTTGAGCTTATTTCTTTTCAAGATTTTCCAGGTAACGTTCAGCATCCAGTGCTGCCATGCAACCTGAACCAGCTGAAGTAATCGCCTGGCGATAAATGTGGTCAGCAACATCACCGGCAGCAAACACACCCGGCACACTGGTTTGCGTTGCATTTCCCTGGCTTCCACTCTGAACTTTCAGGTAGCCGTGTTCCATTTCCAGCTGGCCTTCAAAAATACTGGTATTAGGTTTATGGCCAATTGCGATAAAGACTCCCATAACCTCCAGGTCTTTTGTTGAGTTCTCCTGGTTGTTTTTTATGCGCAGTCCGGTAACGCCCATTTCATCACCCAACACTTCGTCAACTTCGCAATTCCACTCGATCGTTACGTTGCCTGATTTGGATTTTTCGATTAATTGATCAGACAAGATTTTCTCCGAACGAAATGAATCACGACGATGGACAACAGTAACATGCGAAGCAATATTGGATAAATAAAGTGCTTCTTCAACGGCTGTGTTACCACCACCAACAACAGCTACATTTTTACCCTTGTAAAAGAAACCATCGCATGTGGCACAGCCGGACACACCTTTCCCTTTAAAAGCTTCCTCTGACTCCAGCCCCAGGTACATGGCCGAGGCACCTGTAGCAACAATCAATGCGTCACAGGTGTAGGTACCTGCATCACCGGTTAAAGTAAATGGACGGTTTTTAACGTCAACGGTATGGATATGGTCAAACACGATCTCCGTATTAAAACGTTCAGCATGCTTTTGCATACGATCCATGAGTTGAGGGCCTTGTAAGCCATCGAAATCACCAGGCCAGTTATCTACTTCAGTAGTGGTCATTAATTGTCCGCCTTGTTGCAAACCAGTAACGAGTACAGGATTAAGATTTGCACGTGCTGCATAGACGGCTGCGGTATAGCCAGCAGGACCAGAACCAAGGATTAGAACGCGACAGTGTTTCGTTTCACTCATGTGTTAAACTCCAAATGAATCCCGAAGAATGTAAGTATGATGGGATTTTGTTTCATTAAAGATTGAATTAGGCTTTTGACTACGGAATAAACATAGGGTTCCCGTTGTTATTTGTAGAGCTTATGGTACGGAATGCAGCACTGTGGGTAAAGATTAAAAATGGATATTGGAATACCTCTGGAAATTAAACCACGAGAAGGGCGCGTGGCACTGATCCCGGACGCGGTAGCTGAGCTGGTAGCGCACGGGCATAAAGTATTTATAGAAAAAAATGCAGGCCAGTTGAGTGGGTATTCAGATGATGATTACCAGGCCGCAGGCGCAATAATTAGCCCGGATGCAGAGGGTTTGTTTGATAGTGCCAGGCTGATCGTTAAAGTCAAGGAACCCCAGGACGAGGAAGTTTCACGACTGAAACCTGACCACCTGTTGTTTTCCTATTTACATCTCGCGGCTGAGCCAAAGCTGACCCGGCAATTATGTGACGTTGGACTGACGGCTATAGGCTTTGAAACGGTTCAGGAAGGTCGCGCTTTACCTTTGCTGGCACCAATGAGTGATATAGCCGGGAGACTGGCCACACAGCTAGGCAGCCATTATCTGCATCAAACCCAGGGAGGGCGGGGGCTATTGCTTGGGGGAATCCCGGCAGCAGAAAGAGGGAATGTGGTCATTCTGGGTGCCGGAACAGCAGGCGGCAATGCGGCGGTAATGGCGGCAGCAATCGGCGCCAATGTCACCATTTTCGATCCTAACCGTGACAAACTGGCGGCGATGCGCTCCCTGGGAAACAATGTCACGGGGCTGCATCCCTTTAAAAAATCTATCCATGAGGCGGTAGTCGAGGCTGATCTGTTGATTGGTGCAGTCCTCATCCCCGGCACAAAGGCACCGCACCTGGTTTCAGCTGATACGGTACGGGAAATGAAAAATGGCAGCGTGATTGTGGATATTTCTGTGGATCAGGGTGGCTGCATCGAAACGACACATCCCACTGATTACAATCAGCCGACATTTATCTGGGAAGGTGTGGTCCATTTCGGGGTAACAAACATGCCGGGCGCAGTCCCCAGAACGGCATCTCAGGCATTGTCGGCCGCGTTGGTTCCCTATATCCTGCGCTTGAGTGCACCAGACTGGCAGTCTGATACGGCGCTGAAAACAGGTATTAATGTGCAGGAGGGAAAAATAATCCACCCGGCACTTCAATAAGCCTGAAAAATTGAAATATTTCAATAAATTTAGTAATTTACAGCATTATTTTCATAAAGAAGTTTAAACATTGGCTCAGGCGAAACAAAATTCAGATCAGCGAGCACCACTAGCAGCTCACTTTCATCGTGGTTTGAGAGAGGGTGCCTTATTTATATTCGGCTTCCTGGCGATTTATTTTCTCATCGCTTTGGCAAGCTACAATCCAGCTGACCCAGGCTGGTCACAAAGTGGCCTATCTAAAACCCCCGTGGCAAACCTGGGCGGACCGACAGGTGCCTGGTTTGCTGATGTGTTCCTAAATTTATTTGGTTACCTGGCTTATTTATTTCCGATTATGGTGGCCTATGCGGGCTGGTTACTGTACCAGGACAGGCAAAACGAAGCGCCATTTGATATCCGTGGTTTTGCTCTGCGTTCTGTCGGTTTCCTGCTGACCCTGGGGGCAGGCTGTGCCCTGGCGAGTATGCATGACACCTCGATAGTTAACGAATTACCCGTCAATGCAGGTGGCATTCTGGGTGAGTCACTGGGCGGTGCAATGGAAGGGGCTCTGGGTTTTCTTGGTGCTACGCTATTACTCCTTGCACTATTTTTTACCGGGGTAACACTATTTACCCATTTATCATGGCTATGGCTTATGGATGCCACCGGTGGTTTAACACTTTCTTTCTTAAACTGGGTAAGAAACAAGCTATCAGCAATTCACCAGCTGTACGAGAATTACCAGGCTCGTAAGGAACGTGAAGCCAAGTTCAAAGTGACTGCGCAACGTGAACAGGTTAAGCAGGTAAAACGTAAACCACCAAAAATTGAGACCACCCCTCTACCTAGCAAAACCAGTGAACGTGTTCAAAAAGAAAAACAGGTGCCACTGTTTTCCACCCCATCAGACACGGCTTTACCACCGCTTGCATTGCTTGATGAGGCGGAACCTAACAAGTACCGAATGTCCGATGAATCTCTTGAGGCCATGTCTCGCCAGGTAGAAATAAAACTCATGGAATTTGGCATCGAGGCAGAGGTGGTTGCTGTACACCCGGGACCAGTGATTACCCGTTATGAATTACAACCTTCACCAGGTACCAAAGCCAGCAAGGTAACAGCGATTGCCAAAGATTTGGCGCGCTCTTTATCGGCTATCAGCGTACGTATCGTTGAAGCAATACCCGGTAAAACGACCATGGGCCTGGAAATTCCCAACGAACATCGTGAAGTCGTGCGCTTAAGTGAAAATCTCAAGTCTGCAGAATTTGCTGATGCAAAATCACCTTTAACGTTGGCACTTGGTAAAGATATTAGTGGACTACCAGTGGTCGCTGACCTTGCAAAAATGCCTCACCTGTTAGTAGCGGGCACTACCGGTGCCGGTAAGTCGGTTGCACTAAATGCGATGATATTAAGCTTGCTCTATAACGCAATGCCAAAAGATGTGCGTTTAATACTTATCGATCCAAAAATGTTAGAGCTGTCTGTCTATGATGGTATACCACATTTACTTACGCCAGTTGTTACTGATATGAAAGAAGCAGCCAACGCACTGCGTTGGTGTGTGGCTGAAATGGATCAACGTTATAAATTAATGTCTGCTCTTAAGGTAAGAAACATTACTGGCTTTAATAAAAAAATTGCCGAAGCCAAAGCCGCCAAGCAACCCATAATGGATCCATTTCATCCTGCTGATTCAGAGTTACCTGCACAGGAGTTGCAACCATTACCTTATATTGTTGTCGTAGTAGATGAACTGGCAGACATGATGATGCTGGTTGGCAAGAAAGTAGAAGAATTAATTGCACGTCTTGCACAAAAAGCACGTGCCGCAGGTATTCACTTGATACTAGCAACACAAAGACCATCGGTTGATGTATTAACCGGCTTGATAAAATCAAATATACCAACACGAATTGCTTTCCAGGTTTCTTCACGTGTTGATTCAAGAACTATTCTTGACCAGATGGGAGCAGAGCAGTTACTGGGGCATGGTGATATGTTGTACTTGCCACCAGGCAGCGCAATGCCAACACGTATCCACGGCGCCTTTGTTGATGATCACGAAGTGCATAACGTTGTTGAAAACCTGAAAAAAAGTGGCAAACCACAATACCTTGAGGAAGTTTTACAGGGTCCGGCTGAATCTGAAGGTGGTACTTTTGGTGAATCACCTGAAGATACTGAACAGGATGCGCTTTATGACCAGGCGGTCCGCATCGTTACAGAAACCCGACGTGCTTCCATATCTGGTATCCAGCGTCGTTTAAAAATTGGTTATAACAGGGCAGCACGAATGATTGAGGCTATGGAAGCCGCGGGCATTGTAAGTGCAGCCGAAGGCAGTGGCACACGTGAAGTGCTGGCACCACCTCCACCTGAAGATTAGAGTCTATGAGAAAATTATTCCTATCTATTATTATTTTGTTTATATCTTTTAATGTTTATGCACAAGATATTAAATCTTATTTTTCTGGCTGGACAGGAATAAAGGCAAATTTCGAACAACGTGTTTATGACGCTGACAACATTCTGCAGGAATTAAGCCAGGGCGTGTTAAGTATTGGTATGCCATCGAAGTTTAAACTCAAATATACCAAACCTTATGATCAGGTATACCTGGCGGACGGTAAAAAACTCTGGTTTTATGATAAAGACCTGGAGCAGGTTACAGTTAGTAAACAACAAAACAGGCTATCACATACACCAGCAATGATTTTAAGTAATCCGCAACAACTGGATAAGTATTATCACATAACAACGTTATCCGAGTCCGATAACATTGCTGCTTTTGATTTAAAACCAAAAGATAACAATAGTCAGTTCGAAAACATCCGTATCGGTTTCATAGATGGGAAACTAAAGCACATGGAAATACGCGATAGTTTTTCACGTATTACCTTTCTTGAATTCAGCAATATGAAGAAAAACCCCGTCTTTCCCAAGGACGAATTTATATTTAATCCGCCAAAAGGTGTTGATGTCATTCAACAACAATAATCATGGCTGATTTATTCAGTACAGCACCAGAGAAAAATACAAACGACACATCAGATTGGCAGCCACTTGCCGATAGAATGCGTCCCCGGACACTGGATGATCTTGCTGGCCAACAGCATTTACTTGGTAAAGAAAAACCTCTGCGTAAGGCAATTGAAGCTGGTCATTTACATTCCATGATTTTCTGGGGACCACCTGGAACCGGCAAAACAACCATTTCAAGAATGATTGCGAATTACTGCGATGCTGAATTTCTATCTCTGTCAGCCGTACTAAGTGGAGTAAAAGATATTCGCCAGGCGGTAGATCATGCGAGGGAATTAAAAAATGTCAGCGATAAAGCATCCATTTTATTTGTTGATGAAGTCCACCGCTTTAACAAGTCCCAACAAGATGCTTTTTTACCACATATCGAAGACGGCACGATTACCTTCATCGGCGCAACAACCGAGAATCCTTCTTTCGAACTAAATAATGCCTTGTTATCCCGAGCCCGTGTCTATGTACTCAAATCACTATCCAGTGATGACATTATTCGTGTATTAAAAAAGGCATTAACTGATAGCCAGCAAGGGCTGGCACAACTTGAACTTGATGTTAGCGATGAATTGCTGGAAAAATTAGCTATAGTAGCTGATGGCGATGCACGACGTGCACTTAATTTACTGGAAATTGCCAGTGAACTGGCGGAAGGTGAGCATCCTGCCATTATTACTGAAACTGTACTTAACGAAGTGTTAAGTGGAGGTTTGCCAAGACGATTCGATAATCATGGCGAAGCTTTTTACGATCAGATCTCTGCTTTACATAAATCAGTAAGGGGGTCTTCTCCTGATGCTTCCCTGTACTGGCTGGCACGTATGATCGATGGAGGATGTGATCCACTATATCTTGCACGTCGTGTGGTACGCATGGCATCGGAGGATATCGGTAATGCAGATCCTCGTGCCTTAACATTGGCATTAAATGCCTGGGATGTGCAGGAACGCCTGGGTAGCCCGGAAGGCGAACTGGCTATTGCGCAGGCAGTAAGTTATATGGCCTGTGCGCCGAAGAGTAATGCAGCCTACATGGCGTATAAGGCAGCAATGAGCAGTGCTAAAGAACACGGTTCACTGGATGTACCTGTCCATTTGCGAAATGCTCCCACCAGGTTAATGAAAGAACTGGGATACGGGCATGAATATCGATACGCGCATGACGAACCTGATGCCTATGCGGCAGGTGAACGATATTTCCCCGAGGATATGCCTGAGGAAGTCTATTATCAACCTGTCGATAGAGGGCTGGAAATAAAAATAAAAGAAAAACTCGAATACTTAAAATCACTGGATAATAAAGCTAGAAATAAAAATAAATAGAGGAAAATATATTGTTAAACCTATTTGCCATTGCAGGTGGTGGCGCCATTGGGGCTCTTATGCGCTTCTGGATATCCAACTCCATTTATGCACTGTATGGTCGTAATTTTCCGTATGGCACCCTGTTTGTTAACGTGATGGGTTCATTACTCATGGGGTTCCTGTTCGTAATGTTGAACGAACGTTTTAACCTTGACCCGGTCTGGCGTGCAGCATTATTAATCGGTTTGCTGGGAGCTTTTACGACGTTTTCGACATTTTCAATTGAAACACTGAATTTAATGACAAGCGGCGAAGTCTTCAAAGCTGCAATCAATATAATATTAAGTGTGGTTGTTTGTATTTTCGCTACCTGGCTTGGCGTACTTATCGGGAGGCAAATCTAATGCAGGAAGTCACGATTGTTCGTATATATATAAATGAAGGTGAACACCAGTTAAAGAGTCTTATGAAACGACTGCATGACTGGGAGAAGGTAAGGGGTGTGACCGTATTCAGGGGTATCAGTGGTTTTGGTGAATCTGGAAAGATGCATGATACCTCGTTGGTTGATTTATCACTGAATTTACCCGTCGTTGTTGAGTTTTTTGACACACCAGACAAGATAGACGCTATTCTCGAGCACCTGGATAGTGAGATAAAGCCAGGCCATATGGTAAAATGGTCAGCCCAGGTCAATGGTGACCATAACTAACCTGTTTTAAGAAGAAAAAATGCTAGAGCCCAAATTATTACGCAATGAACTTGACGTCACGGCTGCCAAATTAAAGGCACGTGGATATGAACTGGATACAACCAAACTGGCTGAGCTGGAAAGCCGGCGAAAAGAGGTGCAGGTAACAGCACAGGAGCTGCAATCCGAGAGAAACAGTAAGTCAAAGAACATCGGCAAAGCCAAGGCGCAGGGTGAAGATATACAACCCTTACTGGATGAAGTTGCCAGCCTGGGAGATAAATTAAAAGCTTCTGAGGATGAATTATCTGAAATTCAATCATCCATTGATGACATCGTGATGGGGATCCCTAATATTCCCCACGAATCAGTTCCCCCGGGTTTAAGCGAAGAAGATAATGTTGAAGTGCGTAAATGGGGTGAGCCAGCCAGGTTTGATTTTGAACCGAAAGACCACGTTGACCTTGGTGCTACCATTGATGGCATGGATTTCGAGACGGCAGCAAAGATTACCGGCTCTCGTTTTGTTGTAATGTCTGGCGCTATTGCGCGGTTACATCGTGCACTGACCCAGTTTATGCTGGACGTACATACCACTGAGCATGGTTATACTGAAACCTATGTACCTTACATGGTAAATAGCGATAGCCTGAAAGGTACAGGTCAACTCCCCAAGTTCGAAGAAGATCTTTTTAAATTAACTGATGATCGTAATTATTATTTAATTCCAACCGCTGAAGTACCTGTTACTAATATTGTGCGTGATGTCATCATTGAAGATAGTTACATGCCACGCAAGTATGTTTGTCATACTCCCTGTTTCAGAAGTGAAGCAGGCTCATATGGTAAAGATACCCGTGGCATGATCCGTCAACACCAGTTTGAAAAAGTTGAGATGGTGCAGGTGGTCAGGCCATCTGAATCTTATGAAGTCCTGGAATCATTAACGGCCAATGCCGAAACAATTTTACAAAAACTGGAGCTACCATATCGCGTTGTAACTTTATGTGCCGGTGATATGGGATTTTCTGCTGCCAAAACTTACGACATTGAAGTGTGGTTACCTGCACAGGATACCTATCGTGAAATTTCTTCATGTTCGAACTTTGAAGACTTTCAGGCACGTCGCATGAAAGCACGCTGGCGAAATCCTGAAACCGGCAAGCCAGAGCTTGTACACACCCTGAATGGTTCAGGCCTTGCAGTAGGGCGTACCCTGGTTGCAGTGATGGAAAATTACCAGCAGGCTGACGGGAGCATCAAGGTTCCAGGTGTGCTGAAACCTTACATGGGCGGTGTTGAAGTTATTACACCATCTGTATAAGCAATATTATAAAACCGACGATAGCAACCAAAGGGATGATAAATCCCATCCAGTCTTTTGAAGTTCCCTTGGGTGAATGTTTTACGGCTTCACGCATGCGCGGGAAAATAAAGATGAGCATTGCACCTAAAAATAAGGCGCTGCCAATTTTCATCCAGTCCATTTTTTACCTCGAAATTAAAAAGCCCCGACCCGAATCAACGGTGCGGGGCTTTATCTAATTGCTACTTTTAGATGATTAATTAATCATTCCCGCTGAATGCGCCCAGGATATGTAACAGGGCCTGGAACAGGTTTATGATAGACAGGAACAGGCTGGCTGTTGCCATGATGTAGTTGGTTTCACCGCCATGAATAATGGAAGATGTTTCATAGAGGATGAAGCCACTCATAATCATGATTACGGCAGCATTAATTACCAGGAACATCACTGGAATCGCCAGGAAGATATTCAGTAATGCCGCGGCAAAAACCACAAACATGCCGACCATCAGGAAACCGCCCATAAAACTAAAATCTTTGCGGGTTGTCAGGGCATATGCTGAAAGAGCCAGGAAGATTACACCGGTACCACCTAACGCTGTCATGACGATACTTGGATTTACAGCAAGATAAAAACTCAGTACCGGGCCCAGACCCAGGCCTAACAGGCCGGTAATTGCAAATATTACGGGAATGCCCGAGGCAGAGTTTGCAGTACGTGGTAAAACGAACCACAGCATCACGATTGCAACGATATCAGCAATCAACGCTGTGCCTTGTCCTACTTGCATGGCAATTCCAGCGAAAGCCATCAGGCCACTGAAAATTAATGTCATGGAAAGCAGGGCATAGGTATTTCGCAGAACCTTGTTGGTCGCTAATACCGACTCCGCTGAGCGTGTCATGACTGACTGGTTTTGATACATAAGTTTTCCTCTCAGATTGTTTTTGTCAACTATATGACCATAGCTTAAGGATTCAGTTCATAAATTCAAGCCCTTAAATTACTATTTAGGACTGGATTAATGGCCTGCTATCAGGTAATCTGCGCCCCGTTTTCGACATTCGAAACCACCGGAGAGGTGGCAGAGCTCGGTCGAATGCACCGGTCTTGAAAACCGGCGACGGTTCATCCCGTCCGTGGGTTCGAATCCCACCCTCTCCGCCATATTTACAAAGCGCCCCACCAAGGGGCGTTTCTTGTTGCGCTTTCAAAAATACCGGTAACTGGCATCGGTTGTCCCTGAACAAGCCAAAATCTTCAAGTTTCTTACTACCCAAAAGAGTCATTTTTTATTTAATCTAGAAAAGCTATTAAATAAAGTCGCTAAGTATATGAAATATATATAGTTATACAGGCAGCATAAAACCGCATTATTTTAATGTTTCATCCTACAAACGTAGGAAATGGACTACACATATTTCCATATTTAGGCTATTGTTATCCTATTAATAATCATAAGCAGGTAAATCAATGATCAAGGTCTTGTTGGTAGATGACCATGAATTGGTTAGAACAGGGATAAAACGATTACTGGAAGATATTTCAGACATTAATGTCATTGGTGAAGCGGAATCTGGCGAAGACGCGATAAAAATAGCTGGTCAGAATGAGCTGGATGTGATTTTGATGGACATTAATATGCCGGGTATGGGTGGCCTCGAAGCAACCCGCAAGCTTATGAACGTGAGTCCTGAGCTTAAAATCATTATTGTCACCATGCATGAAGACGATCTATTTGCTCAACGCCTGCTAAAAGCGGGGGCAACAGGTTATCTTACAAAAGGCGCGGGCGTCGAAGAAATTGTTCATGCGATTAAAGAAGTTAACCAGAATCGGCGCTACATCAGCCCGGACATTGCCCAACAACTTGCCTTGTCACAATTCCCCGATCACGAAGGCTCGCCGTTCGATTCACTCTCTGAGCGTGAATTACAGGTTATGATGCTCTTGATGGATGGCATCAAGGTTAACGAAATCTCAGAACAACTTTGCTTGTCACCTAAAACAGTAAGTACGTATCGATATCGTTTGTATGACAAATTAAATGTACAAAATGATATTGAGTTAGCACGTCTTGCCATGACGCATGGTATTATTGAGAACAATATCCCCATCTAAACAGGCGCGCTTTCTTATCAGAATCCTAGTAAACTCGTGTTTTTAAACAAAACACGACGAAGTATTATGTTTAACTGGACTTCAGAAATATTTGATCTTGATTGCCGCCGTTGCCCTCGACTTGCTACCTTTCTTGACGAAGTAAAACAAGACAACCCAGATTATCATGCAAGACCCGTTGCACCGTTTGGTGTCAAACAACCAAAATTACTAATAGTTGGACTTGCACCTGGTATGCATGGTGCTAATGCAACTGGCCGCCCATTTACCGGTGATTTTGCAGGCATATTGTTATATGAAACACTGTATAAATTTGGCTTCAGTAATAAACCTGAATCTGTTTCACTGGATGATGGTCTGAAATTAAAACAGTGTCGTATTACCAACGCGGTAAAATGCCTGCCTCCGCAAAACAAACCTACCGGCACAGAAATTAATACCTGCAATCAGTTTTTAAAATCAGAAATTGAAGCATTAAAAGCCGGCACGGTCATACTGGCCCTGGGCGGTATTGCACACAATGCAGTATTGAAAGCACTAAACCTTAAAAAATCTGGCTACAAGTTTGGACATAACGTGGACTTTAAATTGCCCAGTGGGCACATTTTGATAAGTTCATATCATTGCAGCCGTTATAATACGCAAACCAGGCGCCTCACCGAAGACATGTTTCATGATGTGTTTCGAAAGATAGAGAAAACTATTACCTGATATGTCCCAGGAAAAATCCAGTTTTGATGCCAGGCAATTTTTAAAGACCGTACCAACTCAGCCGGGGGTATACCGTATGCTGGATGACGGTAGTACGGTAATTTACGTAGGCAAGGCAAAAAATTTAAAAAACCGGTTATCCAGTTATTTCCAGAAAAATATCGAGAGTCCCAAAACCCGGGTCCTGGTATCAAAAATTCACAATGTTGAATTCACTGTTACCAATACTGAAAACGAAGCTTTATTGCTGGAAAATAACTTAATTAAAGAATTAAAGCCACGATATAATATTTTGTATCGTGATGATAAAAGTTATCCCTATATCTTTTTATCGGATGATCCTTTCCCGCGTATTGCATTACACAGGGGGGCTCAGCGCAAAAAGGGACGTTATTTTGGTCCATATCCCGGCGCGGGAGCTGTAAGGGAAACTTTAAACCTGTTACAAAAACTGTTCCGCATTCGTCAATGCGAAGACAGCTTTTATAAAAACCGTTCCCGTCCTTGCCTGCAATACCAGATTAAACGCTGTACTGCACCATGCGTTGGCCTGGTAACCGAGACGCAATATCATGATGATATTCGCCATGGCATTATGTTCCTGGAAGGAAAAAGCACCCAGGTGATCGATGAGCTTGTTGAACGCATGGAAGCAGCTTCCACAAAACTCGATTATGAACAGGCAGCACTATACCGTGATCAAATTTCTCATTTAAGACATATCCTGGAAAAACAATATATCAGCCATGGAGAAGGAAACATCGATGTCATAGCGGTTGCATATGATAAAGGGATGGCATGTATCCAGTTATTCAGTATTCGTGGTGGCCATAACCTGGGTAATAAAAGTTATTTTCCAAAACAGGCAGAGCTTGAAATCGGCAATGCATCAACCATGCTGGAACGTTTTATTGCACAACACTATTTACAGAACAGACTGGCTGGCTCATCCAAACTTGTTCCGGACGAAATACTTGTCTCGGATAACCTGGAAAACCAGTCAGTGCTCGAACAGGTTTTATCAGATAATGCACAAAGAAAAGTCAGTATCGCGTTTCCCAAAAGAGGGCGCAAACAAAAATGGCTGGAGATGGCACAGAAAAATGCCCGCCAAGCTCTCAGTACCCGGCTCAACAGCCAGGCAAGTGTACTGAAACGTTTTGAAGCATTACGCAATACTTTTCAGCTTGATGAAATGCCTCATCGGCTTGAATGTTTTGATATTAGTCACACACAAGGTGAGGCTACGGTGGCATCGTGCGTGGTATTTGATACACAGGGGCCACTCAAATCGGACTATCGCCGCTTTAATATTTCCGGTATCACTGAAGGTGATGATTACGCGGCCATGCACCAGGCACTCACAAGGCGATTCAAGCGCCTGCAAAAGGGTGAAGGTAAGAAACCAGATATTTTGTTCATTGATGGTGGTAAGGGGCAGCTTACCCAGGCCAGGGAGGTGCTGGACGAATTACAAATGGACAATATTTTCATCATTGGTATAGCCAAAGGTCCGGAACGCAAAGCAGGTGAAGAAACCCTGATTCTGTCTGATCCCTTGTCCGGTCAATACCACGAGATTATACTGCCACCTGACGCACCGGCCTTGCATTTGATTCAGCAGATAAGAGATGAATCACATCGCTTTGCCATCACTGGACATCGCCAACGTCGCCAAAAAGCCAGGACAACCTCGGTACTGGAATCAGTCCCGGGATTGGGGGCGAAACGGCGCCAGAAGCTATTACAGCAGTTTGGTGGATTGCAGGAAGTGGCAAAGGCGAGGGTGGAAGATTTGGCCAGCGTGAATGGTATCAGCCAGGAGTTGGCGCAGCGAATATACGATGTTTTTCATATGGATGCAGAATAAAATGCCAATGAATATCCCCATGTTACTGACCTTGCTCCGGATTATCCTGATACCGGTATTTGTACTGGCGTTTTATATCCCGTTATTTGGGATCAATAATTACATTGTTACCGNCAAATGGAGTCAACAGTCCAGTTTTGGTGCTTTTCTCGATCCCGTTGCAGACAAGCTCATGGTGGGCGCAGCGCTGGTGCTGCTAATCAGCAAACACCCAGGCTGGGCACTGGCTATACCTGCTATCGTGATCATTGGTCGAGAAATAACCATTTCGGCACTTCGTGAATGGATGGCCAATAATGGCGATGTCCACAAAGTGGCCGTATCCATCATTGGGAAAATCAAGACTTTTGCACAGATGTGGGCAATAGGGTTCTTGCTGTTTGAAGAGCCACTGGGTGAGTTTCCCACCATGATGTTTGGCTACTTTTTGCTCTACACGGCAGCCATTTTAACGCTCTGGTCCATGGTGATGTACATACAGGCGGCATGGCCCACACTAAAGGAAAATAGCGGTAAATAAGGGTTGACACTCGGTATCGCGCCGCTAAAATACGCCTTCCTTTTTGCGGGAATAGCTCAGCTGGTAGAGCACAACCTTGCCAAGGTTGGGGTCGCGAGTTCGAATCTCGTTTCCCGCTCCAAACACCAAAACCTCGGCTATGCCGGGGTTTTTTTGAATCGGCACTAAAACTTGTTTTGCCAGTTTCTCAAGTGGTATCAAAACAGGCGGTCGAGTAAAATAAAATTAATGGCTGGGTGGCAGAGTGGCTATGCAGCGGATTGCAAATCCGTGGACCTCGGTTCGACTCCGGGCCCAGCCTCCATTTTTACTTCTTATCTTCTTACCAACAAACTTTATCTATTTGCAAGAAGTTAAGTTTGTAATCCAGTCTCTGATGACACCCATCGCGTAAGTATCAACCTCAGCTGAAGCCAGGGGAGGCATACGATTCTGTCCTGTATCTTCCATACGCAAGACAAGAATGGATAAATCCGGGTTTCCAGGGTTAATGATACGTGGATTTGTTAGCCCTAACGTATCACCTAACGGCGGTTGATAACATATGTTCATATTTGCCAGGAGTGTGGAAAAGCGTAAATCCATATTGCCACCCCCCGGTCCCCCTGGTTGATGACAGTTGGCACAATTGGAATGTAAATAACTACGAGCCCGGCGTTCGGAAGAATATACAGTGTTATCGATAGCATAAAAGCTTGTCGATTTTTGCTCAGTAGTTAACAAAGGCAATACAGCAATATCTTCAAGAGTGATGAGCTGGTTTGCCTCGAAGCCAGTACTATTTGGCCCCGGATAAAGTAAAGTACGGTTTAGTTGCCCGATTTCAGGGCCAAGCGTAAAACCAGCTACTGTTGTATGACATGATTCACATTCAGCCTGGCTTGGATAATGCCATGTTTGTCCATTAATATCCTTGTCCAGATAATTCGTTAGCAAAGTTGCATCAGTGCCCATGTCATTCCATTCA
>JARRJY010000039.1:7570-32055 GCA_037388705.1 Gammaproteobacteria bacterium | reverse complement strand
CGCCAGGTACGCCAGTTACTCCGTGAGCAAAACCTGATCCCATTACAGGTTGATGAAGTCCATCAAAAAGAAAGCCGTCGCGGTCAGGGTATTTCCATTCGCAGGGGCATCAGTGCGACTGACCTGGCATTGATTACCCGCCAGTTAGCCACCTTAAGCCGCTCAGGATTACCACTCGATGAAGCAACGTCAACGGTTGCCCGCCAGTCAGAAAAATCACGCATACAGAAACTCATGCTTGGTGTTCGTGGGCGTGTCGTGGAAGGTCACTCACTGGCAGACGGTCTGGCTAATTTTCCTCACGTGTTTCCGGAACTCTATCGTGCAACCGTAGCGGCAGGTGAACAGTCAGGTCATCTTGATGCCGTGCTGGAACGCCTTGCAGATTACACCGAGAATCGTCAACAACTTCAGCAGCGTGTACAGCTAGCCCTGTTTTACCCAATTATTCTCACCGTGTTATCGATTGCGGTAGTTACCGGGTTGCTGGCTTATGTTGTGCCGGAGATAGTAAAGGTCTTTGAAAATACCGGCCAGGAACTGCCCGGGCTTACTAGAGCTTTAATTGCATCCAGTGACTTTATAAGAAGCTATGGCATAGTCGTACTGATTTTGCTCATTGGTATTGGTTCAGGTTTTATCTACCTGTTAAAACGGCCAGAGATAAAACAACAATGGCATTCATTCTTACTAAGATTGCCTGTGGCAGGAAAGTTAATACGTGGTACTCAAACGGCACGTTTTGCAAGAACATTAAGCATACTTGCCGCAAGCGGAGTGCCATTACTGGAGGCCCTGCGTATCGCTGCACAGGTTATTGGTAACTTGCCCATGCGCTATGCAGTAGAGCATACCATCGAGCGGGTAAGAGAGGGCGCCGCCCTGGCAAGATCACTGGAACAAACCGGTTACTTCCCGCCGATGTTTGTTAACCTGGTAGCCAGTGGTGAGTCCAGTGGTGACCTGGAAGAGATGCTGGAACGTGCAGCAACCAACCAGGAGCGTGAGCAGGAAACAACTATTGCCATGTTAATGGGCATGATGGAACCACTATTAATTTTAACCATGGGTGGTGTAGTGCTGATTATTGTAATGGCTATTTTGTTACCGATTTTTGATCTTAATCAGTTGGTTCGGTAGAAAAAGGTATTAGATAAACACTGGCTGACGCTAAAATAAACAATATTCTAACGATAAAAGGAACTTAAAGATGGCTTGTCGGTTTTTTTCATATAAAAGTATTGTTTATTTATTTGTAGCGGGTTTAGTGACTTTACTATCTGCCTGTGGGGGCGGAGGCGATGGTGGTGGCGTTCAATTTCCGGCAGCAGCGGTGCCTTACACCGGTATTGGAACACCAGCCACGCTTAATCCTGTTGATACAACTGACACAACAACAGTCAGCCTGGATTATTCAATGGTATCAAATGAGTCCCAAGCATCTGAATTCGTTTTGGGTGGCACAATCACTACCATTGAAAATTCTGATACAGAGTCAAATGAAAAAGCCAGAAAAGTATTATCAAAATTTGTCAAAAATAAAATTGAAAAAGACCTTGCTTCAAACCAGCTTGTGACGGGCGCGGGTATTGTTGAATCAGGAGATTGTAGTTTATACGGTGGTTCTGATGGTTCCTTATCCTCGCAAACCCTGGAGCAAAGTGCAGGGAAAGTAATAGTAAAGATGGACTTTAATAACCTATGCGTAACTGATGGTGCTACGTATCGTGTCACCATGAATGGTTCGATATATGTAACTGCAACGGGTGATTTCCAGAATACGGGTAATGCCGATCGCCTGGAAATGTATATGCCACGACTTGCTGTCGAGTATGAAGATATCAGTATTATACCAGGTGATACTACGTACCTGATATTAACTGAGACTATTGTCATGACTTTTACTTATGATAACACAGGTTTTCCAGAAAGTTATGCAATGAGCGTAAGTGTCAATGTTCAGTATAATGGTGCTGTATACAAGCTTGAGGTATCCGGTTCCTATGATTATTTCAGCGATGTTGAGATCTCATCCGGGGCGTTGAAATTCTATCACCCGGATTATGGTTACGTGGAATATAATGTAACAACGCCATTTACGTACAGCTGTGCAGATGGCACACCAAACTCTGGTGAAGTTGTGCTGACGGCAAGTAATGGTTCGGCTACTTTCACTGTTAATGATTGTCATAACTATACGGTGGATGTCAGCCTGCTTTCTCCTTTATAAGTGACTGGTATAAAATTAATGTCACAAATAAAGCGGGCGCAAGTCCGCTTTATTCTTGTTAACAGGACATGCTAAATTGCTTTTATGAAAATAAAATCATTATTCTTCTTTATGATTGTTGCTATACCTGCAAAGACTATGGCTGAAGATTATTATTTTGATAATGAGTTCAGGTTGGGATTTTCTATGCTCGATATGAACTATAAGGAGTTTGATGATACGAACTTCCTGTTGGATAGAGAAGATGGTTTTTTGCCAGGCGTGACAGGCGAATTTAAATTTACAGGACAAAATGCTGATAGTTATTTATTTGCCAGTTATCACACTTCGACGATTGATTACGATGGGCACACTCAAGGCGGGATACCGGTTCAAACAGATACCGAAACAGATATTATTGATGTTCAATATCGTTTGAATGCAAAATCTTCAAAACAGCATCAGATGTATGGTGGCATTGGTTATCGTTTTTGGCGCAGGGATATTCAGTCCACAGGAAACGTCTCTGGTATACTGGAACATTACACATGGTCTTACGGGATGCTGGGTGTTAAATCGCGGTTTTTTAAAGATTATAATTCTGAGTTGTCTCTCGATTTTCGTATTACACACATGCTGGAGGCAAATATGGATATTGATTTTAAAGGGTTCAGTGCTACCGGATTTGCACCACTTGATGACAAGAGCGTCAACCTGGGGAAGAAAACAAATTTTCGAATTAGTTTGCCATGGCGGATAAAATACAAGAATTTACATACTTGGATCATTGAGCCTTATTTTGAAAAGTGGGATATTGGAAAAAGTAATGTTGTCAATCTAACGGAAAACGGGGTATTGGTTGTGCTTCCGGAGTGCGGAGGCGTATGTGGTGTACTGGAACCTCGAAGTGAGACACGTAACATTGGGGTGAATTTTCAGGTTGTTGTACCTTTTTAAATATTAATTATAGAAGTTGTTAAGAAAATGAGAATAGACTTAAGACAAACAGGTTTTACCTTAATCGAGATAATGGTAGTAGTAGTTATCCTGGCAATCCTTGCCTCTGTGGTCGTACCAAAGATTATGGATCGCCCGGATGAGGCACGCATTGCAAAAGCCAAGCAGGATATCAGGGCTGTAGAAAGTGCACTGGGACTATATAAACTGGATAATTTTTCGTATCCAACTACCGATCAGGGGCTTGAAGCCCTGGTTACCAAACCCAGTGGTTCACCCGAGCCCAAAAATTATAAAAAAGGTGGCTATGTAAAAAGTGTACCCAAAGATCCCTGGGGTAATGAATACAAGTACCTGAACCCGGGGACTCATGGTGATATTGATATATTCACCCTGGGTCCCGATATGCAACCCAGTGAAGATGATATCGGTAACTGGAACATCGAATAATTTCTTAAACTCAAGGTGAAGGATTATCAATCAAGAAAAGTAAATGGCTTTACGCTACTGGAACTCCTGGTGGCGTTGGTGTTGATAGGTATAATCCTCAGTTTTGCCACTCTTTCTCTGGATGGCGGAGAAGACCGAAGAATAAAGGAAGAAGCTAATCGGTTTTATCACCTCATAAAACTTGCACAGGAAGAGTCTATTTTAAATGACAGGGAAATGTCACTTGAAATAGATCATAAAGGTTATCGTTTTTCGATATTGACCGATGATGGCGAGCAGGTTATTGATGATCCTGTATTCCGTGAGCGCGTGTTTGCTGAATTTATCAAGCCGGAAATAAATATTGAAGAAAGCCAGTTTATCTTAAAGCCAGATAACCAGGAGGATCAGACAGTAATTAAGATTTTTATTCTCTCCAGCGGCGAACTCACTCCTTTCCAGATACAATTTCCTGCCACCAACAAAACTTACCAAATCAATGGCTCCATGCAGGGTGCTGTAGAAATGGTTGTAGCTGAGAAGGATTCACAATGAGGCGCGCTACAGGTTTTACCTTACTGGAAGTGCTGGTGGCTTTGGCTGTGCTGGCGATTGCGATGGGGGCGATTATTAAAGTTTCTGCCAGCAATATCAGCAATTCAGCTTATCTGAAGGAAAAAACCTTTGCGCACTGGATTGCTGTCAATAAAGCCAATGAATTTCGCCTGACTGAAAACTGGCCTTCGGTTGGAAACAGAAATGGCAGTATTGTCATGGCAAAACAGGAATGGCGATGGCAGGTGAAGGTGAGTAACACACCGGATAAAAATGTACGTCGACTGGATATTGACGTTCAACATGAACGAGAACTTGGTGGAAAAGCATCCGTTACCGCATTTATAGGCAGGCCGATAAAATGAAGGGCTTTACCTTGATCGAGTTACTGGTAGCCCTGGCAATCTCATCTTTGCTGGCGGTAATGGCTTACGGTGGTTTAAGCACCATACTTGAAACCAGGGAACAAACTGATTATTCAGCCAAAAGGTTACAACAAATTCAAAAAGCGTTTTTATGGTTAAAGCGGGACAGTGAACAAACCGTATTGCGTACCATCAGGGATGAGTATGGTGATTACCAGCGGGCATTCCTGGCAGCAGAACATGGCCGATATCGACTCGAACTAACCCGTGGTGGTTATCGCAATCCCGCTCGCTTGCCTCGCAGCACCTTACAGCGAGTTGCATACAGCCTCGAAGAAAATAACTTACAACGTCTTAGCTGGCCCTACCTGGACAGGGCTCAGGATGCTGAACCAGTAAAAGTCAGATTACTCGAAGATGTAAATTCATTGAGTTTTCGTTTTCTTGACGCAGACAGGGAATGGCATGCCAGTTGGCCCCCCGTAAACTCGGAACAGAAAGCGATTCCTGAATTGCCTCTTGCCATTGAAGTCAGTCTTGAACTGGAAGACTGGGGGCGTTTAACACGTTTGTTTGTAATGGCAGGGCAATAGTGGTTAATAACAGAAGACAAACAGGAATTGCATTATTAAGCGTTTTGTTAGTGGTAGTACTGGCAACTATAGCGGCTGTTGCCATGACATCACGCCAGCAGGTCGATATTCGTCGTACAGAGAATATATTACGCAATGACCAGGTTTATTTATATCTACTGGGAGCGGAAGACTGGGCCAGGCATATTCTTGCCAGGGATGCTAAAGACAGCAGTACCGACACGCTGGATGAAGACTGGGCAACAATATTGCCGCCAATGCCCGTTGAAGGAGGACAGATTAGCGGAAAGATTGAAGATCTGCAGAGCCGGTTTAATCTAAACAGCTTGTTACTGGATGGGCAACTGGACGAAGTAAATTACAAACGCTTTAAACGATTGTTGGCCTTACTTGAAATCCCCGTTTCAATCGCGGATGCAACAGTTGACTGGCTGGATGGTGACCAGGAGCCAAGACCGCAAGGTGCCGAGGACATTGTTTATCTCGGTATGGAATTCCCTCACCGGGTTGCCAATGGTGAAATGGCCAGTAACAGTGAACTCTTGTATATGCCAAATATGGATTATGACAGTTTTGAAAAATTAAAGCCTTTTGTCTGTGCATTACCTAGTAATACACCGATAAACATCAATACTGCACCGGCGCCTGTGCTGGCTTCAATTGCCGAGGATATTTCCTTGCAATCTGCTGAGCAACTGGTTGAAGAACGAGGTGGGCGAGGTTATGCTTCGGTTGATGAATTTCTAAAGCATAAGGTATTTGCAGGGAAAAAGCCTGGGAAATCAGGTTTATCGGTAAATAGCCAACACTTTTTATTATCGGCCAAGATCGAGCTGGGACAATCACAATCCAGCTTACAGAGTATGGTCAAGAGAGTGAATAATAATAATTTAATTGTACTGCAGCGTATTCAAGGGGAAATCTGATTAGCCGTAAGATCTACATACGTCCGCAAGTAGACTTTTCTGTTCCGGCAGACCAGTGGAATGCAGAATGCCTGTTGACGGACGAACACGAAACAACGGGCAAGGTAAAGCAAGGTCCAATATCTGTTCTTAAAGGTGAACTGGCAGATGTGGAGCCTGTATTAATAATTCCCAGCGAACAGGTATTAATAACGTCGGTACATTTGCCGGGAAAAAACCCGGCCCGCCTGAGACAGGCATTACCCTATGCCCTGGAAGACCAGTTAATATCTGATATCGAGAACCAGTATTTTATCCTTGGACCCAAAACCCGGGAAAAAACCTACGCGGTTGCTGTGGTGGAAAAAGCTTACCTGGATTCAATATTAACTGCGTTAAATGAAGCTGGTATTTATCCCGGTTCCGTTTTCCCCGAGTCATTATTATTACCTTTCAGTGAATCTTCTTTAACACTGATTGAGGATAATAATCGAATTATCGTGCGCTACGGACTGTATAACGGTTTTGCCTGTGACCGCGATAATCTTGAGTTAATTATCAAAAGCCTGCTGGATGATGAAAGTCAGGATGTCAAGAAAATCATTTTTTATGGCGCCACAGATGTCTTATCTGAACTTGAAAGGCCAGTTGAATACGAGCAACATGATTTCCCGCGTACAATAATCAGCTTGCTTTACCATGATTCGGTAAAAGAATTAAACCTGTTGCCAAGGCAATTTGTACATCGTGAGAAGCTGGATAAAAAATTAAAACAGTGGTTGCCTGCGGCAGCCATGTTAGTCGCCTGGATTGTTATCCAGTTATCAGTCCAGGTGTATGATTATTACCAGCTAAAAAAACAGGATAGAGTCCTGCAGGCCTCCCTCGAAAAGATATACAGGCAAGCATTTCCTGAATCCAAACGCATCGTAAATGTTGAGGTTCAGATGCGTCAGAAATTGAAGGAATTACGAGAAAAAAGTGGTAGAGCCCAAAGCGGTTTTACAGAAATGATGGTGAAAAGTGCACCAATTCTAAAGAAAGCGCCGGGATTAAAATTACAATCACTTCGTTACCATGATGGTCGAATGGATATCGATCTGGAAATACGCGACTTACAAAGTCTTGAGCAATTAAAAGAAAATCTAATCAAGGCGGGGAACTGGGAGGTGGAAATACAGTCTGCCTCATCAGCTGAAAATAAAGTACAAAGTCGTTTGCAAGTCAGGAGTTCCTCATAATGGAGCAGTTTAAAAAGTGGTTTAAAAACCTGACATTACGTGAACGTCAGATGGTGTTGTCGGCTGTTGCTATTATTGTCGTGTTTCTTTTATACCAGTCATGGTCTTCTTTTGACTCCCATGTTGAGCAACTCAAGGAGCGCGTCAATAATCAGCAAGAGATTAAGTCATGGATGCAGCAGGCATCCAGTGAGGTTAAACAACTGCGTGGTTCAGGGGTAACCGATTCACGCCCCAAAGGTAAGCAATTGTTGATAAGTCTGATTGACCGTAGTGCTAGGGAAAATAAACTGGAAAGTAGTTTGCAAAAAGTACAGCCGGAAGGACAACAGGGTGTACGTATCTGGCTGGAGAAGGCCGCTTTTGACAATATTGTAATATGGCTCGATAACCTTCAACATCAACACGGACTGGTAATCACTGATATTTCGATAGATAGTCAGGATGTTACTGGCACAGTAAATGCCCGGGTGCTGGTAGAGTCACTCTAAATTTTTTATTTATGTCTGTTTCTAAAAATTCACTTTATTATGTTTTATTTGGCATAGTTGCGTATGCGATTTTTATGTTGGCGACACTTCCTGCAAAGATGGTGATCCACCGTGTACTACCTGTAAGTACTTCCTCAATTGTTCAGTACCATGATATTTCTGGTTCTATATGGAAAGGGCAAGCAACACAGTTTACTGTAAAGCAGATTCCACTAGGTAAATTAGAATGGGCGTTATCTTCATTACCATTGTTATGGGGCACTGCGGATTTACAGTTAACTGCACGGCGTGAAGGTTCATTAATAATAACGGATGCGGCGATAAGCCCAGATAAAATTTCTCTAAAAGACACCCGGTTTGAAATGGCCATTGCTGATTTAATGCCCTTGTTGTACGGCTATCCCATCAGTATAGATGGAAAGATTAATGCTCTATTTCAAAATATTGAAATTGCTCCTGCCTCGCGTTTTGTTATCAATGGACGTGCAGTATTAACTGATATCGAAACTGTTGCCCCGCAGGCATTGTCACTGGGCAACCTGGTTTTGAACTTTGAAGAAAACGAGAATGGCACACGGATTACGGTTAATGATCAACAGGGGCCGGTACAGGTCGATGCCGTTATTACCCTGGCAGAGACCGGGTTTTATACAGTTAATGCGACATTAATTCCACAGGCAACAGCTGACCCGGCAATAAAAAATATGCTGCTTATGTTCAGCAAGGCAGACAACCAGGGGCGCCATACCATAAATACACGGGGAAGAATTCCACTCAGGTTTTAAATTATTCGATACCGAGTTTCTTGATACGATAACGTAAGGCCCGGAAAGATATGCCCAATAATTTTGCAGCTGCGGTTTTGTTATAGCGGGTTTTTTCCAGGGCTTTTATAATAACCTCACGTTCTTTTTCATTGAGTGTGGGATCCAGGGCAAATTCATCGGTAAATTCTTCCGGTTGCCGGAAACTACCAGAGGATGTTTGTGAAACTTCTGGAAGTTGCAAGTCATTTTCTGTTATCACGTCATTTTCACAGAGAGTTATGGCACGTTCCAGGATATTTTCCAGTTCGCGAACATTACCCGGAAAGGAATAATCCTGTAAGGCTGTAATTGCTGATTTATCAAGAACGGGTTTGTCTATTTGCCAGTCATTCGCGATCTGGAAAAGAAAGTGGTCAATCAAAACAGGTATATCCTCAGAACGTTCACGCAGTGGCGGAATGTGTAACTCGATAACATTGATCCTGTAGTAAAGGTCTTGCCTGAACAGACCGTTTTCAACCAGGTGGGCCAGGTTTTTGTGCGTGGCACTTAGAATTCGTACATTGATAGGGGTTTCTTTATGGGCACCAACAGGACGAATCGATTTTTCCTGTATTGCTCTTAGTAGTTTGACCTGCATTTCCATCGGCAAATCGGCGACTTCATCCAGGAATAAAGTGCCACCATCAGCCGCCTGGAATAAGCCCTGCTTATCAGCAACCGCTCCTGTGAAACTGCCTTTTTTATGGCCAAAGAACTCCGATTCCATTAGTTCAGATGGAATTGCACCACAGTTGACAGGCACGAAAGGGTTGTCTTTTCGTGGACCATCCTGATGTATGAGTAATGCTGCAAGTTCTTTGCCCGTGCCTGATTCCCCACTTATATATACGGGTGCCTGGCTACGGGACAACTTGTTAATCTTTTTTCGCGTTTCTTCTATCGAATGTGACTTGCCTAACAGACGTGGCCCAGGCTTAGTTTCCGCTTCCGTCTTTTCAGGCTTACGTCCAAGTTTTAGTGCCGGTAATCATCGCAACTGGTAGCTGAGAATAATTTTGCTGAATATGTTTTACCAGGTCGATGCCATTCCCATCAGGCAGACGCATATCAGTGAGGCACAGATCAAAGTTATTTTGTTTTAACAGGTCATAACTTTCAGACAGGTTAGCTGCACTTTTGCAATCAATCCCCATGCGCGCCAGCGTGATTTCCAGCAACTCACGGATATCAGGTTCATCGTCAACAATAAGCGCTTTGTTTATATCATTCATAGTAAGGTTAACTAGCTCATCTGTCTGCGTGGATCCTGAAAAGTAATTCTAAAGCAACTTCCCCCTGTTTCAACAGGGATATAGTTTAGATGTGCTTCATTACATTCCGCGAGTTCACGGCTAATGTAAAGTCCGAGACCGGTACCTGAGTTAGAGGTAGTGAAAAAAGGTTCAAAAATATGACCCTCGTCTTCAGCAGATATACCTGGTCCATGGTCAATAACATCAATGAACGGCCGATTTAAATCACTGGTGATGCCAACGCGAACTTCTACCTTGGGAAAGCCAGGATAGTCTTTGCTGTAACGTATGGCATTTTCACAGAGATTAGTCAGTATTTGTTGCAAGTGAGTAATATCGAAACGTACTTTTATATCAGCTGGCTGGATGTTTATGTCAATTACTTCATGAGGTTTATCATAGTTAGTCAGTAAATCATTGCGAAATTTTTCCAGGAAAGGTTTGAGTTCGATGTCCTGAACATGCGAGGTATTTCTTCTGCCAAGCTGCATGATATTTTCGATGATGGTATTCATGCGTTGCGAATGATCAGCGATGATCTGGGTTAGGCGTTGGTCATGATTATCAAGGTTGGGAGACTCTTCCAGTAACTGCCCCGCGTGACTTATTGCGCCCAGGGGGTTACGTATTTCATGAGCAATACTGGCAGTTAGTCTACCCAGTGATGCCAGTTGAAGTTGCTGCGCCTGGCGGGACAATGCCGAGGTGTCTTCAATAAAAATTATTGTACCAGTGTTGTCCATCTCACCACTGATACGGGCAAACCGCGGCATGATATCTGCGTGATCAGCTGACACCTTGATTGCCTGTGAAACCCATCCAGAATCTGATTTCCATTCCGCCAGTTGACGGGATAATTCTTCATTAAGGTGACTGATATGCGTATCGTTATGAGCCGGAGGTGTGCCGAGCATGTACCAGGCAGATTCATTAATAAGACGAAGCTTGTCATTGGCATCAATAACAATAATGCCGGTTTGCATTCTCTCAATGATATGTTCAGTAAGCTGTGCCATATTGGCAAGGTCAACGCCACGTCTTTGCGCCAGTGCTTCACTTTCGCGAATCCGTTTGGCAAAGCTATGCGTCAGAATCGCGGTGACAAAATAGGTGATGCCAAGAATACCCGCATGTATATAGCTGGATGGATGAGATATGTCTTCAAACTGGTTGAGTATTTCTTCACCCAGAACAGCTATGGTAGCAATTGAAGCAAACAGAAGAGCATGCCGGCCTCCCATAATAATACTGCCACCACCTATGGTGATGACAAGCAGGGTGCCCAGGCCACTGGTCACACCGCCACTGGCATGCATTAACAGGGTAATTGCAATAATGTCGCTATATACATTCAGGTAGGCCTGGCTCTCAAAAGAAGGTTTCTCATAATAGTTAAGAAATCCAATGATCACGGTCATTGTCACGTATGCAATGCTGACAGAGTAAAACAGTTGAGGGTGATGACTGGCTAATGGTGGGAATAAACTGTCTGTCAGGTAGAGAATGACAAACAATGCCGCAATTAGAAAACGAAACAGGTTAATAAGCGTTAGTGGTCGCCAGGCATCGTCTGTCGTATTTTGTGGCCGGATTATAGTGAATTCGGGTGATGTCAAAGTTTTACCTGTAAATTACCCAGAAAAATTCTCTTTGTGTTCTTCACAGCAAAAGAATTGACCATTGGATTCAATGGCACTTTTTTGTGGTACGTGTACACCGCATTGCGCACAGTTGACCATGGTGTCTATTTTTTCACCAGAACTCGTTGGTTTGGAGGATAGCCGGTTTTGCCAATGACGGAATAGCCGAAATAAAAGCCAGCCTAAAAAGACGATAATAATAAGGCGAATCAGTCCCATATAAAAAGCTCATAATTGTGGTGTTGAGGGTAATCATACCTGAATCAGAGGTATTTTGACCAAGCTGATGTGCTTTACTTTGCGTCTTATGCCCGTTTGTTTCACAATATTGGTTTACGTGGATTGAAGAGTAACCGATTGATGAATTTGCACGAATTTCAGGCCAAACAACTGTTCCGTGACTATGGTATTCCCGTCCCTGAGGGCTATGTAGTATCTGCTGAGTCCGAGGTTATTAATGTACTGGACAAGCTGGGTGGTACAACATGGGTGAGTAAAGTACAGGTACATGCCGGTGGCCGGGGCAAGGCAGGTGGTGTGAAAATCTGCAAACAGCAGGAAGAGGTACGCGAGTTTGCCAGGCAATGGTTGGGTCAGAAACTGGTCACCTACCAGAGTGGCGCTGATGGTCAACCGGTTAACCAGATGCTAATTGAACATCCCTGCGATATTGCTCAGGAATTTTATCTTGGCATGTTGCTCGACAGATCAAGCTCGCAAGTTGTTTTCATGGCTTCAACCGCCGGCGGCATGGATATCGAGGAAGTTGCCAGAACAGAGCCTGAAAAAATCCACACCATAAAAATTCACCCGGCGACGGGATTGCAATCCTATCATGTGCGTAAGCTGGCCTATGGCCTGGGTATTGGTGATATGGCACGTGAACTGGGGCACATCATGCGTGGTTTGTACAGGCTTTACACGGAAAAGGATTTAAGTCTGGTGGAGATCAACCCGCTGGTAGTTACCGGTGAAAATCACTTGCTGGCCATTGATGCCAAGATCAATGTAGATGACAATGCTCTGTATCGCCAGTCCGCTCTTGAAGCATTCCACGATCACACGCAAGAAGACGAAAAAGAACATCTGGCCTCTCAGCACGGGCTGAATTATGTCAGCCTGGATGGAAATATCGCCTGCATGGTTAACGGTGCGGGACTGGCAATGGCGACCATGGATCTTATTAAACTGCATGGCGGCGAGCCTGCCAATTTCCTTGATGTAGGTGGTGGCACAACGGCAGAGAAAGTGGCGGAGGCCTTCAAGCTAATCATGTCTGATGAGAAGGTTAAAGCTATCCTGGTAAATATTTTTGGCGGTATTGTTCGCTGCGACCTGATTGCTGAAGGGGTGATCCAGGCGGTAAAGGAAGTGGAGCTGGCAGTACCTGTCGTGGTGAGACTGGAAGGAACCAATGTCCAGCAAGGACGAGAGTTACTGGCTAACAGTGGCATGGCAATTATTGCCGCTGAAGGCTTAACTGATGCCGCCGAAAAAGTGGTTGCTGCAGCCGGAGGTAGTCAGTAATGTCCATCCTGATCAATAAAAATACCAGGGTTATTTGCCAGGGCTTTACTGGCAAACAGGGTACATTCCATTCTGAGCAGGCGATTGCTTATGGAACACAAATGGTTGGCGGGGTAACGCCTGGCAAGGGTGGCCAGTCACATCTTGATTTACCAGTATTTGATACTGTGCAGGATGCTGTTAATGAAACAGGTGCTGATGCGACCATGATTTATGTACCAGCCGCGTTTGCGGCTGATGCTATTCTGGAAGCTGCTGATGCCGGCATTAAGGTCATCGCCTGTATTACAGAAGGTATTCCTGTTCAGGATATGCTCAAGGTAAAAGCCGCGTTAAAAGATAGTAATGCCCGGTTAATTGGTCCAAACTGCCCGGGATTGATTACTCCCGGCGAATGTAAAATTGGAATTATGCCTGGCGCTATTCACCAGGCCGGTGCTATTGGCATTGTGTCGCGGTCCGGTACCCTGACCTATGAAGCGGTTCACCAAACCACACTGGCGGGCCTGGGGCAAAGTACCTGCGTCGGTATCGGGGGTGATCCAATTCATGGAATGAACTTTATTGATTGCCTTGAATTGTTTGAGGCTGATGAGCATACCAGGGGTATCATCATGGTTGGCGAGATTGGCGGTAGTGCAGAAGAAGAAGCCGCTGAATATATCAAGGCTCATGTTAGTAAACCGGTGGTGGCTTACATCGCCGGCGTGACTGCGCCCCCGGGTAAACGTATGGGACATGCAGGAGCCATTATTTCAGGTGGTAAAGGAACCGCGGAAGGTAAGTTCGCTGCACTGGAAGGTGCCGGTGTTGCCGTGGTGCGTTCCCCGGCGGAAATGGGGCAGCGCATGCAGGCATTGCTTGGATAGCTCAATACCACCATGAACTCATCTGATCTACGTATTGTTGTCGCGCAGCTTAACCTGCTGGTAGGTGATATAGAAGGGAACGTGGATCGTATTCTGGATGCGGTCAATGAATCCCGGGACAAGTACCAGGCTGATATGGTGGTTTTCCCGGAATTAGCAGTAACCGGTTACCCTCCAGAAGACTTGCTGTTACGGCCAGGGATGTATGAACGTATTGACAAGGCCATGGAGCAGTTAGTGCATGGAGTTAGCGGAATTACTGCCGTGGTTGGTTTTCCCCATCATTCACATCATGGTGTCTATAACGCTGCAGCCGTGATCAGTGATCAGAAAATACAAACCATCGAACATAAACAAATCCTGCCCAATTACAGCGTGTTTGATGAAAAGCGTTACTTTGTTTCTGATGAGACCCCGTGTGTTTTTGAAATCAATAACACCAAAATCGGTATCCTGATTTGTGAAGACATCTGGCATCCGGAACCTTTTCAGCGAATCAGTTCGGTGGGGGCTGACCTGGTGGTAAACCTTAATGCTTCTCCGTACCACGTCCACAAGGGCGAAGAACGTGAAGCCATTGTGCAAGCACGCATAAGTGAAAATAATATTCCTGTTGTTTATATCAACCTGGTCGGTGGCCAGGATGAACTGGTTTTTGATGGAGATTCCTTTGTTATGAATGCCAAGGGCCAGGTAACCCAACGTATGCCCTTGTTTGAAGAAGGACTGTTTGCAGTTGATTTCATCCATGAAGGCAATAAATGGAGTCCGCAACAACAATTAGATCTGGTACAACGTCCATCCCTTGAGGCCTGTGTTTACCAGGCCCTGGTGATAGGGGTACGTGACTTTGTGCACAAAAATGGTTTTAAGGGTGCCGTGATTGGGTTGTCTGGTGGTATAGATTCAGCCCTGACACTGGCTGTGGCTGTAGATGCTCTGGGCGCTGAAGAAGTAGAAGGGGTGCTGATGCCCTCACGTTATACTTCCGGTATGAGTATTGAAGATGCCGAACTGGAAGCTAAAAAGTTGGGTGTGGAGTATAGTATCCTGCCTATTGAAAATCCGTTTACTAGTTTTCTTGAATTGCTGGCTGAAGAATTCAAAGGTTATGAAGTAGATACCACGGAAGAAAATATACAGGCTCGATGCCGCGGCCTGATCTTAATGGCGATATCCAATAAAAAACGCAAAATGGTTCTCACGACCGGAAACAAGAGTGAAATGGCAGTGGGTTATGCCACACTGTATGGTGATATGGCTGGTGGCTATGACGTACTGAAGGATGTTCCCAAAACCCTGGTATACAGGCTGGCTGAATATCGTAACAGCCTGGGTGAGGAAGTCATTCCACAACGCGTGATTGACCGGCCACCATCAGCAGAACTGGCACCGGATCAAAAAGATACCGACAGCCTGCCGGATTATCCAGTCCTGGATGCCATCCTGGAACGATACGTGGAACAGGATCAGGGTCTGGATGATATCGTGGCGGCGGGTTTCGAACGCAACACTGTGAGCCGGGTGATTAAAATGGTCGACAGGAATGAATACAAGCGTCGCCAGGCACCGCCAGGGATTCGCATAACGGCACGGGCCTTTGGCAGGGATCGCAGATATCCCATCACTTCCGGTTATGGTAAAGACAGATGAAAATTTTCACGGTATAGTTGGCTATTCGATCTTTAATTGATAACAATAATACCGTGTAGAAATCGGGAATAATTATGAAAAAAATAGAAGCGATTATTAAGCCTTTCAAACTGGATGACGTGCGGGAAGCCCTATCTGAAATTAACGTAACAGGAATGACTGCTTCCGAGGTGAAGGGTTTTGGCCGCCAGAAAGGACATACTGAACTTTATCGTGGCGCAGAATACGTCATTGATTTTCTGCCCAAGGTAAAAATTGAAGTTGTGATCAGCGCTGATTTGTTAGATCAATGTATTGAAGCAATTACCAGTGCCGCACGTACAGGCAAGATTGGTGATGGCAAAATTTTTGTAAGTGATGTCCAGCGAGTTATTCGTATTCGTACTGGCGAAGAAGGGGATGAAGCCATCTAAACGTAGAGGCTCATCGGGGGACTGATTCTGTTTTTGTACTGGGGTCAGCTCCTGCCAGACTCTTTGTTTGGCCTAAACCTTAAGAGTTTTTCAGTAACTCCAGTGTTGCCGGGTGTTGCGGGTGGTTTAGCTTTAAAATCCGCAGGGCATCATCAGCCAGTTTATTCATTCCCAGTTTTCGGTAGGCTTTCACCATGGTAGCCAGGGCATCGGCAATGGCTGGCGTCTTCTGGTAATTTTCTACCACGTATTTTGCGCGGTTTGCGGCCGACAAGTAGGCACCACGATTCATATAGTAACGTGCTACGTGAACTTCATATTTGGCCAGGGTATCACGAAGTAAATACATGCGCTTGATGGCGTCTGGTGTGTAGCGACTTTTCGGAAACTTGTTGACCAGCTCTGAAAAGTATTCAAAGGCTTTTCTTGCCTGGGAAGGATCCCGTTCGGAAATGTCCTGGTCAAACCAGCGATCAAGAAATGACCTTTCACTTTTAAATCTGGACAGTCCTTTGAGATAGTAAGCATAGTCAACATTAGGGTGTTGTGGATGCAGTTTAATAAAACGATCCGCTGCCAGGATCGCCGAATCTGGCTCGTCATATTTGTAGTATGCATAGGCCACTTCTATTTGTGCCTTCTGCGCAAACTGTCCATATGGGAAACGCGATTCCAGTTTTTCATAAAGCTGGATGGCGCTTTCATATTCTTCATTATTTAATTTTGCCTTGGCTTCCTGGTAAAGTTCGGCAGCCGTATAGTTGGCGGTTTCATCATCGACATCACCACTTGTCGCACAGCCGTGTAAGGTAAGAACGACAACAGCAAGAATCAGGTTAGACAACAGCTTTCGAATCATAATGGCTTCATCGGGTATTTTGGTTAAATTCAATTGTTTTAGCCTTCGCTATCAACTGACCCACGGGTCTGATAGGGTAAGTAACACAGTATACTCCTACCGGGCATGAAGATACATGGCCTGGGTTCACACAAGATAGTAGTCGTTTAAAATAACGTATGAATGACAGTACCGTGCAAAGAGGCCAGATAAAGGATGAGTGGGCAGGTAAACGCCTGGATCATGTGCTGGCAGAGATGTTTCCGGATTATTCACGTTCCCGCCTGCAACAATGGCTAAAAGACGGTCAGATCACGGTTAACGGGGAATTTTTACGTGCCAAGGACAAGGTGGCTGGTGGCGAAGAAGTGGAACTTTATCCCCAGCTTGAATGTGAAACCGGTTGGCTGGCACAGGATATTCCCCTGGATATTGTGCATGAAGACGATCAGATCCTGGTAATTCACAAGCCGGCTGGCCTGGTGGTTCATCCTGCGGCGGGTAACCAGGATGGGACTTTGCTTAATGGACTATTATTTTATGATAGCCAGCTGGCGGCTTTGCCAAGAGCCGGCATTGTCCATCGGCTGGATAAAGATACCAGTGGTTTGCTGGTGGTGGCCAGGACACTCAAAGCCCAGAAAAAGCTGGTTGAACAATTACAGGAGCGGGCCTTTTTAAGGGAGTATCTCGCAGTGGTCAATGGCATTCTGACAGCAGGCGGCACGGTCGACGAACCCATTGGTCGACATCCTGTGCAGCGTAAACGTATGGCAGTAGTACCCAACGGAAAACCTGCAATTACCCATTATCGCGTTGAACAACGTTATCGTGCCCATAGCTTATTACGCGTTAAACTGGAAACTGGCCGCACTCACCAGATACGTGTACACATGACCCATATTAACCATCCATTAGTTGGAGACCCTCTATATGGCGGACGATTAAAACTTCCCAAGGGGTGCAGTGAAGAACTGGCTCAAACGTTGCGTAGCTTTAAACGCCAGGCACTACATGCCACGTTACTGGGGTTAACACATCCGGCAAGTGGTGAGTGGATACAGTGGCAACGTGAAATACCACGGGATATGGCAGAGTTAATCACGGTTTTAACTAAAGATCTGGAAAATGCACAAACTGACAGCAACCAATATTGACTGGCTAGTACCTGACTGGCCTGCAGCTGAAAGTGTCCGTGCTGGCACGACACTGCGTCATAATGGTGTTAGTGATGGAGGATATACTTCGTTAAACCTGGCGATGCATGTCGGTGATGATCCGCAACGGGTCATGAAGAATCGCCAGCTTCTGGGTTTGCCTTATGAACCGGTCTGGCTGGAACAGGTACACAGTAATATAGTGATTGATGTAGCCTGCCATAAGGGTGAAGTTCCCAGGGCAGATGCTTCGTTCAGCACGGCAAAACATCAACCGTGCGTGGTGCTGACAGCAGATTGTTTACCGTTACTGGTTACAGATATGGAGGCGACCTGTGTGGCCGCTATTCACGCTGGCTGGCGCGGTTTAGTCAATGGCATTATTGAAGCGACATTAAATACCTTACCCGTGCCTGCCAGTAACCTGATGGTATGGCTGGGGCCAGCAATTGGCCCCCAGGCTTACGAAGTTGGGGGTGATGTCAGGCAGGCGTTTATTCATCAGGATACAAAGGCGCAGCACGCATTTATACAAACCGATGATTCACATTGGCTAATGGACATCTATCAACTGGCACGTCAACGTTTACAGGCTTGCGGAATAACCCGGATCTTCGGTGGTGAACATTGTACCTATACCGATTCAGATAAGTATTTTTCCTACCGGCGGGACAATATTACCGGCCGCATGGCCAGCATTATCTGGCTTGAATGACAGTTAATCGTTATCTGGCTATCCAGCAGGGACAGGAATCAGTTATTATCCTCTTTCCCAATTTTAAAATAAGAACTTCAATAAATGAACGAATTAGCCTGGATTATTGTCTTTAGTATTCTTGGTGGCGCATTGAGTGTTATTGCTGCCTCCGTGTTCCTGATTTTTCCAAAATCCATGCGTGAAGTATTAATCCCTCACCTTATCAGCTTTGCTATTGGTGCTTTACTTAGTGCCGCGTTACTTGCGCTAATTCCTCATGCTGCAGATGCAGAACACATGGATGCACATAACCTGGGACTAACTATTCTTTTAGGTGTGCTGGCATTTTTCCTGCTGGAAAAAATGGTGCTATGGCGACATTGCCATTCTCATGAATGTGAGGTTCACACGCCGGAACCTCATCACCATGAAAGGGCTGCTGGTACTCTCGTGTTGATCGGTGATGGTATACATAACCTGGTCGATGGCGTACTGATAGCGGCAGCATTCATGACGGACTTTGACCTGGGTGTGGTAACCGCACTGGCGGTTGCCGCACACGAGATACCGCAGGAAGTTGGCGATTTTGCCATTTTGTTAAACAGTGGTTACAGCCGTGGACGGGCCCTGTTCTTTAATGTGCTTGCCAGCCTGACAACTGTCGTTGGTGCGGTCATTGCGTATTTCAGCCTCGGTGGTGTACAAGATATCTTGCCTTATATACTGGCAGTAGCTGCTTCCAGTTTTATATATATCGCGGTAGCTGACTTGATTCCCGGTTTACATAAACGCCTGCAGATTTCGGCAACGTTACAGCAGTTTGCTCTTATCCTGCTTGGCGTATTAACTATCTACCTGGCACACTCGACATTACATTAAAACGACACAAATACACTGTAAGTTAACAAGCAGTGTTGATAAGGAGGCTCACATGTCAGATAAGAAATGGTTCATGCTGACCCTGGTGGGGAAAGACAGGCCGGGTATTGTGGCCCATGTGACAGCCGCGTTGTTTGATGGTGGCTGTAACCTTGGTGAAGCATCAATGATACGACTGGGTGGTAACTTTACTATCATGATGATGGTGCAGCACCAGGGTAATAAACATGCCCTAGAGCAACTTGTTGAAGGTGTCGCTGAATCGATGGGTTTACACCTTCATATTGATTCAATAGAAGGTCATCTACATCAGCATTTGATCCCCGATGTACTTGTCACGGTATATGGTGCGGATCGTGCCGGCATTGTCTCCAAGGTGACGGGTGCCCTGGCGGAAGTGGGATTACATATTCTTGATCTTGAATCAGATGTTGGTGGCAGTGAAGACGAGCCTATCTACATCATGCAGATTGAGGGACATGCCAGTGAGGGTGTGGATGCCATCGAATCAGCCCTGGAAATTGTACGCGCCGAGGGGATTGAAGCTCACATGGAAACCATCGATACCATGGTTGGGTAAAGTACGGATTTTTAAATGGCAGAACTGGACATTATTTGTTATCCCGATCCCCGTCTTAAAGAAATATCTGAGCCGGTTGAACAGTTCGATGATGAACTTAAACAATTCATCGTTGATCTTGAAGAAACCATGCGAGCAGGGCCTGGTGGTGTTGGGATAGCAGCGCCCCAGGTAGGCCGCTTTCAACGGATTGCTATCGTCGATGTTTCTGAAAAACCCAATACGCCCAATCACGGTAAGCTGATATTAATTAATCCCGAGATCACCGACTGGCAAGGTATGAAGAAAGGTCGCGAAGGTTGCATGTCTGTACCTGATTTTACCGGCAATGTCAGTCGTGCTGAAAAAATCAAACTCAGGTTTCAGGATATCAATGAACAATGGCATGAACATGATATGGAAGGTTTTGAAGCACGCGCGGTACAGCATGAAATGGATCACCTGGACGGTTTATTATTTCTCGACAGGCTGGTGAGTCGTCGCAGTGATTTGTTCAAGCGAAAGGTTTATAAATAGATTGTAGCTGGTGAATGGATATAACAACCCTACTTATAATTATTCTTATTATATTTTTTCTTCTTTGGTTATGGCAGGCATCACTTCGAGCTAATGTTGTTGACTGGGGACATGGCTGGATCAATTTCCTTGATGGCTTTCTGCGGTTGTTCATAAAGTATTTTCATCGTTTTCAATATCAACCTGTTCCTTTACCCGAGACTGGGCCGGCATTGTTAGCGGCTAACCACATTTCAGGTCTTGATCCTTTACTTGTCATCGCTGCCTGTAAAAGGCCAGTACGGTTTTTGATTGCCCAGGAACAATATGACCGCATAGGCTTAAACTGGGTGTTTAAAAAGGTTGGTTGCATCCCGGTACAACGTGGTGGCAGGGTAGAAAAGGCCTTTCGTACGGCACTACAGGCACTGGAAAATGGCGAGGTGGTTGCGTTGTTCCCGGAAGGCGGTATTCATACCCGTCGAAAGCCTGCCAAAAGACTCAAGGGTGGCATTGCAAAGCTGGCCGAGTTAAGTGGTGTTCCGGTTTACCCGGTGACAATTGATGGCATCTTGATCGAGGGGCTGAATGTTCTTGCTTTGCTGATGCCTAACCGGGCAAGGTTAACCAGTTATCCTGAACTCGATTGCGCCTCACTGGGGGATAAAGAGTGCATGGCCAGGTTAACCAGGCTGTTAGTCCAATCAGCCAAATAGTGCACTCCTGTTAACCTGTTCTTGCCAGCTCCTGCATCCTTCTGTTACCGGCAGAATTAATGGGTAAATATTTGATTTGGATCACTTGAATCAGGATTTTATATCCTTATATATCTCAGAGTATTCAATTTTATGAGAGTTTTGCTATGCGAATGGACAAGTTAACCAGCAAATTCCAGATGGCGATTGCTGATGCACAAAGCCTGGCAGTTGGCCGTGATCATCAGTTTATCGAACCGGTTCACCTGATGAGTGCGTTACTCGATCAGGATGGGGGCACGGTTCATCATTTATTGACCCAGGCAGGCGTTAACGTGAACCTGTTGCGTTCACAGCTGGGTGAAGCTCTCGATAAACTGGCACAAATAGAAAATGCCAGTGGCGACGTACACATATCCAATGACCTTTCACGACTGTTAAACCTCACAGACAAACTTGCGCAGCAACGTAAAGACCAGTTTATTTCCAGTGAACTTTTTGTTCTGGCCGCGGTAGACGATAAAGGTACGCTGGGAGAACTGTTAAAGAATGCAGGGGCAAACAAAGCTGCCATTGAGAAAGCTATCGAAAACATTCGTGGTGGTCAGAACATTAATGATCCCAACGCGGAAGAGCAACGCCAGGCACTGGAAAAATACACGATTGATTTAACTGAACGCGCCGAACAGGGCAAACTGGATCCGGTTATTGGTCGTGATGATGAAATTCGACGTACCATACAGGTTCTTCAGCGTCGGACCAAAAACAACCCGGTATTAATTGGTGAGCCTGGTGTAGGTAAAACCGCCATTGCCGAAGGCCTGGCACAACGTATTATTAATGGTGAAGTACCTGAAGGAATTAAAGGCAAACGTGTTTTGTCTTTAGACATGGGTGCATTACTGGCTGGTGCCAAGTTCCGCGGAGAATTTGAAGAACGGCTAAAAGCTGTTCTAAATGACCTTGCCAAACAGGAAGGCCAGATCATTTTATTCATCGATGAAATTCATACCATGGTGGGAGCCGGTAAGGCAGAAGGCGCTATGGATGCGGGTAACATGTTAAAACCCGCACTGGCGCGTGGAGAGCTACACTGTGTTGGCGCCACAACTTTAGACGAGTATCGCCAGTTTATTGAAAAAGATGCTGCACTGGAACGTCGTTTCCAGAAAGTCTTGATTGATGAGCCTTCAGTGGAAGATACCATTGCTATCCTGCGTGGCCTGAAAGAAAAATACGAAGTTCACCACGGCGTCGATATTACCGATCCGGCCATTGTATCTGCCGCGACCTTATCTCATCGTTACATTACCGATCGCCAGTTACCGGATAAGGCCATTGACCTGGTTGATGAAGCTGCCAGTCGTATTCGCATGGAAATTGACTCCAAGCCGGAGTCAATGGATAAAATGGATCGTAAACTGATCCAGTTGAAGATCGAACGCGAAGCACTGAACAAGGAAAGTGATGAGGCCTCACGTAAACGTTTGAACAAGTTACAGGAAGAAATCGACAAGCTGGAACGCGAATACAGTGAACTGGAAGAAATCTGGAATTCGGAAAAAGCCGCTGTTCAGGGTACACAGCACATCAAGGAAGAACTGGACCGTGCTCGCCAGGAAGTGGAAGCTGCACGTCGTGCCGGTGACTTAACCCGTATGTCGGAATTACAGTATGGCCGTATCCCGGAGCTGGAAAAACAACTGGAAATGGCCTCGCAGGCTGAAAAGCAGGAAACCAAGTTATTACGTAACGCGGTAACCGAAGAAGAGATTGCCGAGGTGGTTTCAAAGTGGACCGGTATCCCTGTTTCCAAGATGCTGGAAGGTGAGCGTGACAAGTTATTGCGCATGGAAGATGCGTTACATAAACGTGTGGTTGGCCAGGATGAAGCGGTGAAAGCCGTGTCAGATGCGATACGTCGCTCACGTGCCGGGTTATCAGATCCAAACCGTCCTAACGGTTCATTCCTGTTCCTTGGCCCAACCGGTGTGGGTAAAACAGAACTGACCAAGGCGCTGGCAGAGTTCCTGTTTGATACCGAAGATGCCATGGTACGTATTGATATGTCCGAGTTTATGGAAAAACATTCCGTCGCTCGACTGGTTGGTGCACCTCCCGGTTATGTTGGTTACGAAGAGGGTGGCTACCTGACAGAAGCAGTGCGCCGTAAACCTTATTCCGTGATATTGCTAGATGAAGTGGAAAAAGCCCATCCTGATGTGTTTAACATTTTGTTACAGGTACTGGATGATGGTCGCTTGACCGATGGCCAGGGGCGTACGGTTGATTTCCGTAACACGGTCATCGTAATGACATCCAACCTTGGTTCGCAACGTATTCAGGAAATGGCCGGCGAAGAAAACTATGAAGCCATGAAACAGGCAGTGATGGAAATACTGGCAACGCATTTCCGTCCAGAGTTTATTAACCGTGTTGATGATACTGTCGTGTTCCATCCGTTAGGTCAGGAACAAATCCGCTCAATTGCCAATATTCAGTTCGATTATTTACGTAACCGTTTACACGACAATCAGATGGATATTGAGCTGACTGACGCAGCACTGGATAAACTGGGTGAAGCCGGTTTTGATCCGGTATATGGTGCACGTCCTCTGAAACGTGCAATCCAGCAGGAAGTGGAAAACCCACTGGCCCAGGCCATCCTTTCCGGTGAGTTTACCGCGGGTGATGTGATCAAGATCGACGTCAGCGATCAGAAGCTGGCATTCAGCAAATCTGAACGCAAGGCATCTGCCGCTTAATATTTCCCGGGTAAGTGAAAGAAAAAAGCACCGCAATCGCGGTGCTTTTTTTGTTCTTTAATTAAAGTAAGCAAACATACGGACATCAGTTGCACGATGCCAAAAACAGTTTAGTCAGATATGCATCTTCATAACTCTGCTCTTTGCCAGGTTATAAGCATGTTCAGAAAGTATCTTGTTTTCTTTAAGTCGTTGTAATTCTTGCAGCTCAAAAGACAACATTTGTTTTTTATCAAAAGTAACATTCTGGCTGGCGGCAAGAATCCTGGCTTTAATTTCCTTGCTGAATTTTAAGAAGTTATTTTCATCAGGCTTGTTTTGCAAAAGACTTATTAGTGGACAACTACCATAACGGCTGCGAAACTCTGTGACATTAGGTGACTGGTAAAGTAAAAATAATAATGAAACCAGCGCGAGCAAAAAGAAAATAATGATAAAGGGTAACAATACCGCGGAGGATGCTGCTTCAG
>JARRJY010000039.1:0-7513 GCA_037388705.1 Gammaproteobacteria bacterium | reverse complement strand
CGTGGTTGATATAAAGTAAATAAAGGCAATTAACCAGCGCCATGCGATACGGCGATGATGGACTGGCCATGGTTCCAGCATGGAAAGGTTTACATGATAAGATTTGTCACCAAACAGGTCATGCATTTTTATTTTTATAAACTTGTCGTTATAAATTTCAAAATTTCGAATCTCGCCCTTGGTTTTGCAATGTTGTACGAGATGTGAATTAACAACTTTAGATGACATACTTTTGTGATAATTTCCTAATATTATAAAAGCTAATGATAGCTGAAAACACACAATTTTTACCATGAAAATATCCTGTATTTCATGAACTTTGCAGGATCGGGCTTGTCACAAAAACACAAACAAATAACCTGGGGCTTATTTGATGCTTATTAAAAACCGCGAACCATCAGACATTGTTTCCTCGGAAATAACACCCTACGAGGTCTACAAGTCACGCAGAAAATTTATCAAGGGGACAGCCGGCGTGTTACTGGCTTCTGCTGCCTCATCAATGAGCGGTTTAATCTCCTCGGCACAAGCAGCGGTAAATAAAAGTCTCGATTATAAAAAGAACAACAGTTTTGATACTGATGAAGATCTGACACCGTATGATGATGTAACCACCTATAACAACTTTTATGAGTTTGGTACAGATAAGCGTTCTCCTGCAATTGAGGCGCATCGTCTGACTACTTCTCCCTGGGACATCAGGATAGAAGGTCATATCAATAAGCCGGCTACCTATCACCTGGAAGATATCCTGAAGGACCAGGTACTGGAAGAGCGTATTTATCGTTTCCGCTGCGTGGAACGATGGTCAATGGTCGTCCCCTGGGTCGGGTTTCCATTGAGCAGTTTGATTAAACGCCTGGAGCCAACCTCTAAAGCGAAGTATGTTGAGTTCAAAACTGTTTATCGCCCCAAAGAAATGCCGGGACAAAGACGCCGAGTGCTGGACTGGCCTTATGTAGAAGGACTACGCATGGATGAAGCGATGCACCCATTAACGATTCTTGCGGTCGGTCTGTACGGCAAGGAATTACCCAAACAAAACGGTGCCCCTATTCGTTTGATTGTCCCATGGAAATACGGCTTCAAAAGTATCAAGTCAATCGACTCCATTCGTTTTACTGAACAGCAGCCGGTATCCAGCTGGACGAAGGCGGCTGCCGATGAATATGGTTTTTATTCCAATGTGAATCCACAAGTGGATCATCCGCGCTGGAGCCAGGCGCGTGAACGTCGACTCGGTGAGTTTTTTAAACGCAAGACGCTGATGTTTAACGGTTATGCTGATGAGGTTGCCTCACTCTATGCCGGGATGGATCTGAAAAAGTATTATTAGTCTAAACTTAATACATGCGTCATCCTGTAGTTCGATTTTTTATTTTTGTCATTTGTTTGTTACCGGCGATCCTGTTGTTAACAAACTTTTTTCTTGATCAGTTAGGTGCCAATCCCTTTGAAGAATTAACCCGCCGCAGCGGAGAATGGACATTACGTTTTTTACTTATAGTACTGGCAATTACACCACTTAGAAAAATAACAAAACAGAACTGGCTCATGGCTTATCGCCGTATGCTGGGTTTATATACGTTTTTCTATGCCAGCTTTCATTTGCTCACCTATCTCTGGTTTGACCAGTTTTTTGACTGGCATGAAATCTATATTGATATCGTGAAACGGCCATTCATCACGGTCGGCATGCTGGCTTTTGTCCTGCTGGTTCCACTGGCAGTAACTTCAACCAATAAATGGATGAAGCGACTGGGCAGACGCTGGAAACGCCTTCACCAACTGGTATATCTCATTGGCATCCTGGCCATCCTGCACTTTATCTGGCTGGTCAAAGCCGATTTACGTACGCCACTGATTTATGCCGTGATACTGGCTTTTTTGCTGGGATACAGGCTGCTATCTGGGAAATTTTTCTCCAAAAAACCCCTGGTTTCTACAATCGCGTAAAAAATGAAAATACCTCGACATTTTGCTCTGGCATTACTTGCAAAAAGCAATTTTCCCGGGTTTTCTTAGACTTTGTATAAAAAATCACTGCAGAAGCATGTTGATTGTAATATCATGACCAGAAATTCGCCCTGTTTTAATGGAGTTCACAACGGGAGATTAGAACCGGGCAAAATAAAAATAGTATTCCTTTAAATTACAACGAGTTACAAAAAAACAGGAGGACGGGTAATGTCAATTAGCCGCCGAGAATTTATTCAATTAATGGGTATGGCCGCTGCTGCAGGGATGTTGCCAGGCTGTGATAGCAAAAAAAGTGGTACCGGTGGTGTCACAACAACTGCTGCAAATAAAGCCCCTCAAGACGTTTATAACGTTCCTAAATTTGGTAACGTCTCACTGATGCACATGACGGATTGTCATGCGCAGTTATTACCAATTTACTTCCGTGAACCAAACGTAAACCTGGGTGTAGGTGATGCTGTCGGTAAAGCACCTCACATCGTTGGTGAAAAGTTTCTCAAGCATTTCGGTATCCAGCCAAATACGCTCGAAGCTCATGCCTTTACCTACCTGAACTTTGCGGAAGCTGCCAAAACTTACGGTAAAGTCGGTGGTTTTGCGCATCTTCGTACGCTGGTCAAACGGTTGCGTGCGGACCATGGTCAGAACAATACCCTGTTGCTGGACGGTGGTGATACATGGCAGGGTTCCGGTACAGCGTACTGGACACGTGGAAAAGACATGGTTGGCGCCTGTAACCTGTTAGGCGTTGATGTTATGACTGGCCACTGGGAATTTACCTACCTGGATGAAGAAGTCATTTCCAACGTTAAAGACTTCAAAGGCGATTTCGTTTGTCAGAACGTAAATGTTAAAGATGAAGCCAGCTTTGATTACAAGTTTGCTGACTTTGACGGATTCGATGAAGACAGCCTGCGCGCTTTCAAACCATACACCATTAAAGAAATGGATGGCGGTATTCGTGTCGCCGTCATTGGCCAGGCTTTCCCTTACACGCCAATTGCCAACCCGGGTCGTTTCATTCCAGACTGGACCTTCGGTATCAACGATTCTGCAATGCAGGCCGTGGTTGATGAAGTTCGTGAAAAAGAAAAACCAGACGTTGTGGTCGTAATCTCGCACAACGGTATGGACGTGGATTTGAAAATGGCGTCACGCGTTTCCGGTATCGACGCTAGCTTTGGTGGTCACACTCATGATGGTATGCCAGCCCCAACCGTTGTCAGTAACAAAGGCGGTAAAACACTGGTTACCAATGCGGGCTCCAACGGCAAGTTCCTTGGCTTTATGCAGTTCGATGTACGTAACGGTAAAGTTCAGGACTGGCGATACAAACTGTTACCAGTATTTTCAAACCTGCTGGAACCTGATGCAGAAATGTCTGCATACATCGAAGAAGTGCGTAAGCCATATCTTTCCACGCTTCGCGAGGAACTGGCCGTTGCAGAAGGTGTGTTATATCGCCGCGGTAACTTCAACGGTACTTTCGACCAGATTATCTGTGACGCATTGAACGTTGTGGGTGGGGCGCAGATTTCACTGTCTCCAGGTTTCCGCTGGGGTACCACGGTACTGCCAGGTGAAACTATCTACATGGATAACGTCATGGATCAAACCTGTATTACCTATCCTGAAACTTACGTACGTAACATGTCAGGTAAAGTGATCAAGGACATCCTCGAAGACGTTGCTGATAACCTGTTCAACACCGATCCATACCGTCAGCAAGGTGGTGATATGGTACGTGTTGGTGGCCTGGATTACACCATTGATCCAAATGCAACCATGGGTAAACGTATTACCGACATGCGCCTGGATGATGGCACCAAGATTGAAGCCAGCAAGGAATACACTGTAGCTGGTTGGGCACAGGTTGGTTCAAAAGCACCAGGTGCCCCAATCTGGGATGTAGTGGCTGAATACTTGCGTGATCAGAAAGTTGCGAAAGTTAAGAAGCTCAACACACCGAAGATTGTTGGTATGGAAGGTAATCCTGGTATTGCCTAACAAATGCCTAACAGCAAGGAATAAAAAGGGAAGACATTGTCTTCCCTTTTTTTATGGTTGATATTTGCTAAGCTTATAAAATAATAAATAATCGAATGATCACTAACGACCCAAAGCGGACATTAAGTTTTATCTTAATTATTTAACTTTAAAATAAAGATTTGGATGAATAAAGGGTAGAAAATTGGACGGAGGTGCAGGAGGTATAATATTATGGATTATAGGCTGTATATTTGCAATGATATTGCAAAGAAGAACGTTTATTGAACAACCAAAAGAGTATTCTGATGCTTATTCAATCCTCATCTTATTTATATTTTCTTATGTGATTATATTTTTAATATCACTCATAATACCCAGCAGTTTATTAGATTATAATTGGTATAGAGCGTTTTGGATAATTTTTTCACCTTTGTTTTTTGGGTTTATTGTTATTAAGGGGTATGTATGGAAAAAAGGCCTGATGACAGTACAATCCATAAAGATAACAAGCCAAAATATTTCGAGAGCATTGCTATTAATAACTTATACATTCCCATTTACACAAATAATAAAATCTATTCTTTATTTGTCTGCCGAAGCATGGGCATATAAATTAAATCTCTAAGATATTGGAGAAATCAGCCATCAAGTTAACTCAAGCGTTGAATGACCGCTAATGGCCGTTAGCGGACGTTCACAAGGTAGATATTACATATTATTTTCCAGCTCCCAGAGCTTTTGCACGACTCGCCCGTGAATCAGTATTTTCACTCTTTATATCAACCCAGTCACCAGCATGTTGCAGGATTAACTGTTCTAGCATTTCAATATGCTCCGGATTGTCATTTAACGCCGGAATGTAACCGAACTGCTTGCCTCCGGCATCAAGGAAGAATGCGCGGTTTTGCATGTTGATTTCTTCCAGCGTTTCCAGGCAGTCGGCGGCAAAGCCGGGACAGATTACCTGTACGTGTTCAATACCTTGTTTGCCCCAGGCTTCCAGGGTTTTATCGGTATAGGGTTGTAACCATTCTGCTTTTCCAAAGCGGGACTGGAAACAAACCTGGTACTGTTCCTCGGTAAGGCCAAGTTGTTCGACGACCAGGCGCGCCGTTTTCTGGCATTCACAATAGTAGGGGTCACCCAGTTCAAGGTTACGTTTGGGTAAACCATGAAAAGAGAATAACAACTTATCGGGTATACCGTTTTCCACCTGGTGTGATTTGATACTGTTGACCAGCCCCTCAATATATAAAGGGTAGTCCGGGTAGTGACTGATAAAACGCACATCCGGTAACCAGCGCCATGTTTTAAGTTCATCGGCGACGGCATCAAACACGGTGGCAGAGGTAGTAGCGGAATACTGTGGATAAAGAGGTAACACAATAATACGTCGAGAACCGGTTGCCTTGAGTTTGTTTAACGCGCTGGCAATGGATGGGTTGCCATAACGCATGCCCATTTCGATATTCACCGGTGCTTTGAATTTATCGGATAACGGTTTTACCAGGGCAGCCGCTTGTGAGCGGGTTATTGCCAGTAGGGGTGAACCGTTCTCGGTCCATACCATTTGATAGGCATGAGCCACTTTTTTTGGGCGAACTCTTAAAATGATGCCGTGCAGAATAATTTTCCAGATGAGCTTTGGAATTTCGATAACACGTTGATCCGATAAAAACTCGGCAAGATAACGACGTACGGCAGCAGTGGTCGGTTCGTCAGGCGTGCCAAGGTTAACCAGCAGTATCCCGGTAGAGCCTGGTTGTTCATGAGAGAAGGAAGGTGAGCCTTTGAATTTAGTCATCTTGTGGTTAATTCCTGACGAATAGTAGTTATTTCTATTTATTATGTCGCTTATTATGAACGAGAATAATGATAATCTAAAGCCTCAGGTAATTTATTATCAGGTTGAATGGAGATTAGTAATGCAAGGGGTGTTTCTGGATCGAAAAAGTCTGGACCTGGGTGATCTTGATTTCACGAAGTTCGATGGTGCCATTGAAAAATGGCAATACTATGATGAGACCAAACCTGACCAGGTGTTGCAGCGCATCATTAATGCTGATGTCGTTGTTAGTAACAAGGTAGTGCTGGACAAGAAAATTCTTGACCAGGCTACACAATTAAAACTGATCTGCGTGGCAGCAACCGGCACTAACAATGTTGACCTGGATGCCGCGAAGCATAACAACATACAGGTTTGTAATGTACGTGCTTACGGTACTGCGTCCGTTGTACAGCACGTGTTCGTCTTGTTGTTATCGATAGTAAGAAACATCCCGGCTTATACAAAAGCAGTTGAGCAAGGAAACTGGCAGAACAGCAAACAGTTTTGTTTAATGGATTACCCTATTGCTGAACTGACCGGAAAGGTACTGGGCATTGTCGGCTATGGCGAGCTGGGTAATGCGGTTGCCAAAGTTGCCCGTGCATTTGGCATGAAGATAAAAATTGCACAGCGCCCCGGTAGCCATGATGATAAGCAGGTACCGCTTGAAGACCTGTTACCACAGGTTGATGTACTGACACTGCATTGCCCGTTAACACCAGAAACTGCCAACCTGATTAGTGAACATGAGCTAGGTCTGATGAAGCCAACGGCTATTCTTATTAATACGGCTCGTGGAGGCATTGTTGACGAACTGGCACTGGCAAACGCCCTGAAAAATGGAAAACTGGCTGGTGCCGGAATTGATGTGTTGCAAATCGAACCACCAAAGGCAACAAATCCGTTACTGGATATTAAAATTCCAAACCTGATCGTTACACCGCACATGGCCTGGGCCAGTCGTGAAGCCCGGCAACGCATCGTGGAACAAATGGTTAAAAATATACACAGTTATCAGTCCGGGAATTTGCATAACCGGGTTGTGTAAACAGTGTGATTGTTATCACAGATAAATCTCTCTGGATCACGTTTTATGTCACCTGAATAACGAAAGGGAAGTTACAAGCAGGACATCCCTTGTGTTCAAACGAAAAAACAATGATCGCAAATAGGGAGAATGATCATGCTTAAATCCATTTTTCTTGTCATGGCTGGCTTAATACTATCAGGTACAGCTTTAGCTGATGAACTAATGCCGCAAACACCAGAAGCGCCGGCAACAGAAGCAACAACAGAAACAACTCAAACAGAAGAAGCAGCGCAAGCGGCACCACAGGCAGAGGCAACTGGCGAAGTTGCAGCAGAACAAAGTGGTTTTTCACGCGGCAGCGTGATGCGTTCAATTTTCACCAACGGTATCGAGAACCGTGAACCTATCGATAACATGAAAACTTCGGGTAATAATTCCAATAAAATTACTTACTTTACCGAGCTGCGTGATATGTCTGGCCAGAAAGCCATTCACCGCTGGGAACACAATGGTGAGGTAATGGCTGAAGTCGAGTTTAATGTACGCGGTCCACGCTGGCGTGTCTGGTCCAGTAAAAGTTTTATTCCCAAGTGGGAAGGTGAATGGAAAGTGTCCGTGCTAAATGCCGCGGGTGACGTTATTTCAGAGGAAATGATTAATTACAAGGAACCTGAAATGGCAGCTGA
>JARRJY010000038.1:0-14980 GCA_037388705.1 Gammaproteobacteria bacterium | reverse complement strand
TACGGCTCAATCCAGAAATGACGGGAGACAAAAAGAAGGTAAACAACGGGCTGACCATCATGAATAGCAATAACGCCATATGATTAGATGGTGCCGTTACACCTAAACCGGTATAAAAAGTTTGTTGCTCAAGTAGCCAGGCCAGTACTGCCAGCCCAACCAGGCTGAATAATGACATAGTGACTATGCGTTTTTTAACATGATGGTGTTTGAAATGACCAAGTTCGTGAGCCAGCACGGCTTCGACTTCATCCTCGTTGAGTGAATCCAGTAAAGTATCAAAAAAGACGATGCGCTTGTTTTGCCCCATACCCGAGAAGTAAGCATTTCCATGACTGGAACGTTTTGAACCATCCATAACAAATATGCCATTACTGGTAAAACCACATCGCGTCAGTAATGTTTCAATACGTGTTTTTAATGACTCGTCATCCAGTGGTTTGAATTTATTAAATATCGGGGCAATAAAAGCCGGATAGGCCCACACCAGGAACAGGTTAAAGCCCATCCACACAGCCCAGACTTTTAACCACCAGTATGGCTGTACATCCTGCATTAACCATAACACCACCCAGATTAATGGTGCGCCCAGCACTATAGAAAGAATAACCTGTTTTACGAGATCAGTTACAAATACGCCGGGTGTGGTACGGTTAAAGCCAAATTTTTGTTCAATTTTGAAAGTACGGTAAAGACTGAAAGGTAGATCCAGCGCACCACCAATTAACAATACCGAGATGATTACTAGGCTACCTGTAATTAAATTATCCAGTTCGACTCTACGCCATAATTCATCAACTACGTTGAGCCCTCCACCCAACGTCCATACCAGTAGCAGGATACTTGCATAAAACAGCTCAAAAATACCCAGTCGCATACGTGCAAGTGTGTAATCGGCAGCTTTTTGATGCGCCTCCAGTGAGATATGTTGTTGAAATGTTTCCGGGACTTTGTTGCGATGGCTAGTAATACTATTAATCTGTCGGCGATCCAGCCAGAGATTTAGCAGTAAACTGGCGATAAGGAAAATAATAAAGATTGTTGTTACCATGGTAATATCATTGCACACTTGTAATACGGTAATGCAGGGTATCCTCTGATAGAATTCATGGCAAGACTCATGTTAAGGAATAGAGCAAAATGACGCAAAATGCTAATAATCTGATCTGGATTGACCTGGAAATGACAGGTCTTGATACCCAAAATGATGTCATCATCGAGATCGCCACCATTGTCACAGATAGTGAGCTCAATACCCTTGCAGAAGGGCCGGTTTTAGCAATCCATCAATCAGGCGAAATCCTTGCGGGAATGGATGAGTGGAATACCAAGCAACACGGTGGCTCTGGCCTGACTGAACGTGTTCGTAAAAGCCAGGTCAATGAAGCAGAAGCAGAGCGACAGACAATCGACTTTTTACGTGAATATGTTCCCGCCAAAGCATCGCCAATGTGTGGAAACAGTATTTGCCAGGATCGCCGGTTCCTTGCCCGTTGTATGCCAGAGCTTGAAGACTATTTTCATTATCGCAATCTGGATGTGAGCACACTTAAAGAACTGGCCAAACGCTGGGCCCCTGAAGTCAGCAAGGGGTTTTCAAAAAACAGCAGCCACCTGGCTATGGACGACATCAAGGATTCCATTGAAGAACTTAAACACTACCGGGAAAACCTGATCAAGCTGCCATAATACCTGTTTAACCGGGGTGTAAACTGAGGTCCATTTAGAAAATCAAAAGCATAATAGACATACTTATAATGGTATTTTAATGATGAAGTTCTGCTTGATGATTCTCTTATAAATTATGATAATTATAATTTATACTAAGATAAATATAGTAAATTGAAAGGGCAGTTTGTTTAGTACCAGATTATTAGCTAATATGACTGAAAATGGCCTAACAAAGGTCGAGAAGTCTATGAAAAGATTGCAAAAGTCGTTGATTGCTTTCTGGATGTTGTGATGGATTAAGTGGTCCTTGTGGCCTATTATGGATATATTCCTTGCTTCATCAAGATACCGTCAGTAATTGATACTTTGTATATCAGATTTAAGAAGGCAACGATGGCTCAAATAGCTTTAGCAGACAAATACGAAAAAGGTATTATCAATACGCTGGCGGACTGTTCCGTATTCTTCTGCGGAAAAATATTTTCCCGGGTTTATCCATCCTGCAAAGAGGCTACGCAATGTCGGGTGTAGCATCATATCGTTCTGCGCAATCTGCGGCACATCATGAAGACATGGTGGAGCAACATGCTCCCTTAGTAAAACGTATTGCCTGCCACTTGATTAACCGTCTCCCGGCTAGTGTTCAACTTGAAGATCTAATCCAGGCCGGAATGATTGGCCTGCTTGAAGCATCACGTAACTATGATAAAAACCAGGGTGCCAGTTTTGAAACCTATGCAGGTATTCGAATTCGTGGTTCCATGCTGGATGAGATTCGTAAAAACGACTGGGCACCTCGCTCTGTACACCGTAAGGCACGCATGGTTGCTGAAGCGGTTAGAGAAATTGAACACGAGCAGGGACGAGATGCCCGTGATACCGAAATAGCAGAATCACTTGATATGCCTCTGGAGGATTACTACAAAATTCTGCAGGACAATAGTTACCATAAGGTAATGAGTTTTGAGGATATGGGTACCGGTGATGATTCTATTCTGGAAAATATGTCAGATGGTGGCCCTGGTATTCTTGATGGTCTACAGCGCGAGGATATGCAGCGTATTGTTACAGAAGCGATTGCCAGCCTGCCGGAACGTGAGCGACTGGTAATGGCTCTCTATTATGATGATGAGCTTAATCTTAGAGAAATTGGTGCTGTGATGGGTGTGAGTGAATCCCGCGTCAGTCAGATACACAGTCAGGCAGTGATTCGCTTACAGGCACGTATGACAAGCCGAAGTGATGATGCTCATTAAACTATTTAATTTTCCCCCCACTTAAAATTGTTCAATTTATTTTTCCTTAGCAGTAAAACAGTCAGAGTAAATATCGTTATATTTGCAGTACCTGATAACAAGTAAGAAGGAATTAATATGTCATACAAACTGGTATGGGAGCCCAACGGTATTTATTGGAAATATAATGGCAAGGTTTCTGGGAAAGAGATTGTTGATGCCAGTACCTCTGTTTATGGAGACCCACGGTTTGATAATATAAACTACAAGTTAGTTGATTTTCTTGATATTCAAAGCGTAGATATGACTGATAACGAAATTGCGCTTCTCGCATGTCAACATAAGGCTGCTGAGCAATCCAGGCAAAATGTAAAAAATGCAATTGTTATCGGATCTGGCAAGGATGAAGTAGCAAAGAAATTTGCTGCTTTCTTTAGCGACTCATCCTGGGAGGTAAAAATTTTTGACAACCTGGATGATGCCAACGACTGGGTTGGAAGAGAACCACACAATTAAACCTATATAAAGGGAAATACACCCTGTTTCACATTTTCACCATTTATAATGCTATTCAATATTCTCAACAGTATATCGTTCAACCTGTATCGTATCTGACCAGTAACTGGGTGATAGTCCCGCTTTCATTTTGAGATGACGCAGAAAGTCTTCAGGATCTGGCAAGCTTTCCCATACAGAAGGTAAAAATGTACCTTTATTAAATTTATCGTGTAATACCAGCCCATCAATTCCAGGGCGGATTTGTTGTAATAGCTCCTGTTCTGAACTGAAACTCATGGGTTGCGGTTTATCCAGCACAGAAATATGGTAATGCAGGTGTTCATATTCTGAATCAACTAACCTGGGGAAGCGTGGATCCCGAAACGCGGCAGCAAATGCATTATCAGCAACATCTTCTATCAGTGGACGATAGGCTTCCAGGCTGCCAATACAGCCGCGTAGTTCATTGTTGATTTGCAGGGTGACAAAACAGGCAGCTTGCTCTCGAAGTGCAGGCTCGTAGTCATTAAGATTAACTGGCTTTGGACTACCGGTCTCCAGACCATGCTTGATGGATGCTTTGGCCAGATTCAGTAAAGTCTCTTTTTGCGAGTCACTGAACATGGTTATTGAACAACATAAGCACCATAACCAACCACCTGATCGCGGGGACCCGCCGTATCACCAGAGTTACGTAAATCAACAGTCTTGACCTTGAAGTGATGATGCCTGGCCAGTGTTAACAAACCGCTTACCGGTCCACGACCACAGGCATCTTCATAACCAATGGCATTGATATCCATGTGTTCAATGGCCTGCGAGGTTGCGCGGTCCATTTGTTGTGCAGTGTGATAGTCATGGTAATGACTTAAATCCGAGCTGATAACGATCAGGGTATGTTCATCGTCAATAAAGTGTTCCAGAACCTGCGAGACTTCTTCCGGGTTACTGTCTCCTACCACCAATGGAATCAGGCTGAAGTTGTCGATGACTGTTTGCAGGAAAGGCAAATGGACTTCAAGGCTGTGCTCGTAGAGATGAGCCTGATCAAATACCTGTACCTGTGGTAACTGGCAAATTTCATTAATACCCGAGACATCGAGGGGAATTAATCCCAGCGGCGTGGAAAAGTGGCTGGCACTGCTGGCTGCCAGGCCACGAAATGGAACACGGTGGGAGGGGCCAAGTAATACAACACGTGTGAATTTATTATGAGCAGGTATAATACGCGCGTAGGCGGTTGCTGCCACCGGGCCGGAATATATGTAACCGGCATGGGGCGCAATAATGGCACGTGGAACAGAAGTATCTTCTGTGGCAGGGACATTGCTGATGAACTCATCGACCATGGTTTTGAGTTCATTCGGATCTGCCGGATAAAAGGTGCCAGCGACAGCAGGATGTCTGATATTTTCTTTCATACTATGAACTTAGTATCACGATAACATTGGTTCAAGTGTTTTTCGGAAATTTATGATTAATTTCCGTTAGTAAATTATGCGAGGTAAATGATGAACGCATCATCACGTGACAAAATTCGTATTGGTGTAGTGACAGTCTCTGATCGTGCCAGTATTGGTGAATACGAGGACCTGGGTGGCCCGGCGATAAGTGAATGGATGGATAAAGCGTTATTGAACGAGTGGCAAGCGGTTGCACGATTAATTCCTGATGAACAGGACCAGGTGGAAGCGACCTTGAAAGAATTGTGTGACGAAGAAAAGTGTTGCCTGGTCGTCACCACAGGTGGTACTGGGCCGGCAAAGCGCGATATCACACCTGAAGCAACCGAGGCTGTCTGTGACAAAATTCTGGATGGTTTCGGTGAACAAATGCGTGCAGTATCGTTAAAGTTTGTTCCTACCGCGATTTTGTCACGCCAGATTGCGGGTATTCGCGGTGAGTCACTGATCGTCAACCTGCCCGGCAAACCTAGCGCGATTGCCGAATGTCTTGAAGCGGTGTTTCCGGCTGTGCCTTATTGTGTCGATTTAATTGATGGTCCTTACATAGAAACCAATGATGAATTCGTAACTGCTTTCCGCCCCAAGCATGCCAGGAAACCTGCTGAAAAATAATAGCGATAAGATTCTTTATATTATGAGCCAGACAATGCGTGAACTTATCCTCTGGGGTGAACAGCAACTTGAAAATGCCGGGGTATATTTTGGCCATGGTACAGATAATGCGCTGGATGAAGCCGCCTATCTGATGTCGTACGCGAGACATATTTCACCTGATTTTTCCGAACAGGTTCTGGATGAAGAACTTTCTGAAGCTGAACTTGAATACTACAAAGGATTAATTGATGAGCGCATTCAGAAAAAAATTCCGGCAGCTTACCTGGTCCATGAAGCCTGGTTTGCGGGCCTGCCATTTTATGTGGACGAAAGGGTGTTAGTGCCACGCTCACCAATTTCTGAACTGATCATGGAAGGCTTTGCGCCGTGGATTGATATTAATAAGGTACATAAGGTACTGGATTTATGTACTGGTAGTGGCTGTATTGGAATCGCTATTGCCAGTCATTTTCCCCATCTTCATGTGGATATTAGCGATGTCTCACATGATGCTTTAGATGTGGCCAACAAGAACATTGATATGCACCAGGTGGCCGGCAGGGTTACCGCCTATCATTCTGACCTGTTTTCTGATTTACCGGCAAGAAAGTATGACTTAATCGTTAGTAATCCACCTTATGTCGATGCCAGAGATATGGCGGACTTACCTGAAGAATACCGTCATGAACCTCAAATGGGGCTGACTGCCGGCGAGCAGGGTCTGGACCTGGTGATACCAATGCTGCAACAGGCTGCTCGTTTTTTGCAACCGGGTGGTATACTGGTTATCGAAGTGGGCAATAGTGAGGTCGCACTTCAGGAACGTTTTCCACAGGTTCCATTCACCTGGCTGGAGTTTGAATACGGTGGACATGGTGTATTCCTGTTAGATTATGATCAATTAATGGAATACCAGGAAGAGTTTAATAACGAGAAGAGTAGATAAATTTTGGAAATGAAACGGCCAGCATCGATGGAAGCATGTAAAGACCTTATCAACCAGATCCACCGAAAAGGCCTTGATACGGGCAAAGAATAAACCGATTTTGATCAGGATCAATGGAACTTTTACAACATTGCTCTAAAATTATGGCTTTAAGTAACTGGTAATTAATAGTGTCATCTATCATTTTTAATCCGGATTTGATTCGTAAGTATGACAAGTCTGGGCCTCGCTACACATCTTATCCTACCGCAGTACAATTTACTGAGGAGTTTGGTATTGATGATTACAAGGCACAGATTGAAAAAAGTAACCAGTCAGGTAGTCCGTTATCACTTTATTTCCACATTCCTTTCTGTGATACCGTTTGTTTCTATTGTGGTTGCAGTAAGGTGGCCACCAAGGATCGTAGTAAAGCCCAGCCTTATCTTGATCATGTATACAAAGAGATGGCTCTACAGTCTGAATTGTTCGATACCAGCAGGGTAGTTGAACAACTGCATTGGGGAGGCGGTACACCAACCTTTATCAACCACGAGCAGATGAGAGAACTCATGGAGCGCACCCGCCAATACTTTACCTTGCTGGATGATGATAGTGGTGAGTATTCTATAGAAATTGACCCACGTGAAGCGACTGCTGAAACTATCAGCGTATTACGTTCCATTGGTTTTAACCGTATGAGCCTTGGCGTACAGGATTTTAATCCTGAAGTGCAAAAAGCTGTTAACCGCATCCAAAGTGAAGAGGAAACCAGCGAAGTTATCCAGGCGGCGAGGGATTGTGGTTTCCATTCTATTAGTCTCGACCTGATTTATGGTTTACCTCACCAGTCAGTGGAAACATTTGATGAAACGCTGGATAAAATACTGGCGTTATCTCCGGATCGTTTATCTGTTTTTAATTATGCGCATTTGCCGGAGATGTTTAAGCCGCAACGTCGTATTAATGAAGTTGATCTGCCATCGGCAGATGAAAAGCTTTCCATCATGCAACACTGTATCGAAAAACTGACTACAGAAGGTTATGAGTATATCGGTATGGATCACTTTGCCAGGCCGGATGACGAACTGGCACTGGCGCAGAAGAATAAAACCCTGTACCGAAATTTCCAGGGTTATTCCACGCATGCAGATTGTGACCTGGTCGCCTTTGGTATTACCTCCATTGGTAAAGTCGCGGACTGTTACAGTCAAAACCTGAAGACCATCGATGAATATTACCAGGCTATCGATAATAACCGGTTTCCGGTCTTTCGTGGGGTGGTACTGGATGATGACGACAGGTTGCGTCGCGAAGTAATAACCCAGTTAATCTGTCATTTCGAACTCGATAAAGCCAGGATTAGTAATGAGTTTAATATTAACTTTGATGAGTATTTCACTATTGAACTTGATGAGATGAATGAAATGGCAAGTGATGGTCTTGTCAAGATGGGAGACATTATCAGGGTAACACCATCCGGCAAGTTATTAATCAGAAATATATGTATGGTGTTTGATAAGTATATGCGTAAGCTTGATCAAGCCCGTTTTTCTAAAGTGATTTGATTGTCATCAACGAGGCTCTCCAGCGCGACAGGTTTTGCAATATAGTAGCCCTGTGCAAAGTCGATACCAATTTCTTTTAATTTTTCCAGTGTTTCCCTGTTTTCAACAAATTCTGCGGTTGTTTTGATATTCATTTTCTGTCCGATACGATGAATAGCTTCAACAAAAGCAAGATCGGTTGGATCATCAACAATATCCTTGATAAACAGGCCATCAATCTTAAGGTTATCAACAGGCATGTTCTTTAAGTAGGCGAATGAACTCAGACCGCTACCAAAGTCATCCAGCGAGAAAAGGAAGCCTTCTGATTTCAGGGTTTTGATCAACTTGACTGCCTTGCTCATGTTTGCGATAGCAGCGGTCTCAGTAATTTCAAAACAGATTGTTGTCTTATTAATATTGTACTGGCTGGCTTTTGCAATAATATATTCATGCAAATCGGGTTCGCTAATGGTCTGTCCTGACAAGTTGATGGAAAAATTGTATTTTCTGCCTGATTCATGTTTGATTGACTGGGTAAACTCAAAGGTTTTATCAATCATCCATCGGTCAATTTGTGGCATCAGGTGATAACGCTCAGCCGCAGGCAAAAACGCCATAGGCAGGATAATTTCGTCATCTGCTTCCCTGAGACGGATGAGTATTTCAAACAAGAGGTTTCCTTCTTTTTTATATTCATCATCAAGAGAAATATATTCCTGTGCATATAAAGTGAAACGATCTTTATCAAGCGCTTCTTCCAGTTTCTGTATCCAGCGCATTTCCTGTCGCTTCATTTCAAGCTTTTTATCATCCAGCCAGTATACCTGTACCTGGTTGCGACCATTTTCTTTTGCTTCATAACAGGCAGTATCTGCTGCACTCAGGGTTTCGGTAACAGATGAGGTATATTCATTAATTGGTACGAGGCCAATGCTGGTACCGGTGGCAAAAGAATTATTTTCCCAGTTAAAACGGGTGTCTTTTATAGTGGCACATATTTTATTGGCAATAAGATCCGCCGTTTTGAGGTCGCAATCATCAAGTAAAATGGCAAATTCATCGCCTCCCAGGCGGGCTAATACGTCACTTCTTCTCAGGTTTATTGAAAGCTGATGAGCAATTTGTTTCAGGAACTCATCTCCAGCAGCATGACCGGCCGTATCATTGACTATTTTAAACTGATCAAGGTCCAGAAAACATAATGCATATTGTTGACCATCATTATGCGCATGATAAATAGCCTGTTTTAGACGTCGTTCAAATTCTCGCCTGTTTATCAGCCCTGTTAATGGATCGTGAGTTGCCTGGTAAGCAAGTGTATCAGCAAGCTTGCGCATTTCGGTCACATCGCGAAATACTATATTGGCGCCAAGAATATTGTCATGTAAATCACGAATGGGTGATACAGTGTGTTCAATTGCAAGTGTATCTCCATTTTTTCTTATCAGCTCAATATTAAAAGGAGATGTATAGATAACATTTTTTTGTAATGCTATTTCAATCGGGTTATCGATATATGTGTCTGTTTTCTGATTTCTAATTGAGAAAATTTCAGCAATGTCACGTCCTATTGCCTCATCACTATCAAAACCGGTTAATTCTTCGGCTACCGGGTTAATTATCCTGATTCTGCCTCGTTTATCTGTTGTGATTACACCATCGCCAATTGAATAAAGCGTAACTTGTGCCAGCTCTTTTTCAATAAAAAGTTTTTTCTCGCCACGACTGACTATTAGTGAAACGAATATGGCAATTGCCAGAGTTAACAGGAGTGTTAAAAAAGCGAGGATAATAAATATCTCGGAATTATTTTCATATTGCTTTTCAATGGTCAGAGCAATTCTTTCATTGGCTTCTGACTGGGCAAAATTTAGTTTTTGTAAAACATTCAGTACCCGGTTTTGAGCAGTGACAGATTCATCAAGAAGAAGGTGGTAGGCTTTATCGATTTTGTTTTCACGGATAAGATCTACCACGCTGCGTTGTATTGGTATTGATTTTCCGCTCAACTCGCCCTGGCGCAGAAGTAATTCGCTTTCTTCCGCAGTAAGATTCATTTTAAGTAATTGGGTGCGTGCATTGATGAAGTCAATGGCATAGCCCTGAAATTGTAAATATGCCTCTTCCCGTTCAAAGGGGTCTTTCAGGTAAAGCATCGTGAACATGATTAAAGAACGTTCACGTGCAGCATTAATCATCTCTTCAACAAGTTTTACCTTGACGTTATGGACATTGATAATCTCATGGGTATTTTTCTGTGTTTCTTTCAGCTGGTTAAGGCCAATAATGGTGAGTAAAATGAACAGGGTGATACTGGCTGTAAAACCGATCAACAGTAATAACTGGGTCTTGTTTGGCTTGCTGGTCGACAGATCAAACAATGATGCTTTTCGGTTCTTAGCCATTAATTTTAATCGCGCCTTAAATCTAAGGGAAATTTTTGGAGTTTGAACGGTTATTATGCCTTAATCGGGTAAGTATATCGGCAGTAACTTCCAGTTTGCTTAATTTTTCAATATTAAATTATTATTAATACTGGTAAAATTATCCTAAATTATTGATTTATATAAATTTCAGCAGGTATTCGTACTATGTCCGGTAATTCTATGGGGAAATTATTCACGGTAACCAGTTTTGGTGAAAGCCATGGGCTTGCGATTGGTTGTATTGTGGATGGTTGTCCTCCGGGAATGGAATTGTGCGAAGCTGATTTACAGGGAGACCTGGATCGACGTAAACCTGGCAAAAGCCGTCATACCACGCAACGTCGCGAGGCAGATGAAGTGCAAATCCTTTCCGGGGTATTTGAAGGCAAGACTACCGGAACCCCCATCGCCTTGATTATTCATAACACTGATCAACGTTCAAAGGATTACTCTGACATCATGAGTACTTTCCGACCAGGCCATGCTGACTACACCTATCTACATAAATACGGCCTGCGGGATTATCGTGGAGGTGGCCGCTCGTCAGCTCGCGAAACGGCTATGCGTGTTGCTGCAGGGGCAATTGCCAAGAAATATTTAAATCTGCACTGTGGTATTGAAATTAAAGGTTATATGGCACAACTAGGCCCTATCAAATACGATAACTTCGACTGGGAGGCGGTAGAACAGAATCCATTTTTCTTCCCGGACAGCAATAAAGTTCAGGAACTGGAAGAGTACATGGATGCCTTGCGTAAGGAAGGCAACTCCGTAGGAGCACGTATAAATGTTGTAGCAACAGGCGTACCGCCAGGACTGGGTGAACCTGTTTTTGATCGGCTTGATGCGGATATTGCTCATGCCATGATGTGTATCAACGCGGTTAAAGGGGTAGAGATTGGTGCGGGTTTTGATAGCGTTGTACAAAAGGGCACAGAACACCGGGATGAAATGACACCGCGAGGCTACCTGAGCAATCATGCCGGTGGCGTACTGGGAGGTATTTCGTCAGGACAGAACATTGAAGTCAGCATGGCGTTAAAACCAACATCGAGTATTCGCTTGCCAGGCAAAAGTATTGATCTGGATGGTAATCCTGTAGAAGTGGTAACCAAGGGACGTCACGATCCTTGTGTCGGTATTCGTGCGACTCCCATTGCAGAAGCCATGTTAGCGATTGTGTTAATGGATCATTACCTTCGTCAGCGTGGTCAGAATGCTGATGTTAAAGTGAGCACACCAGTTATCCCACCGGAAGTGAAATAACCTCCGGGTTAAGCAAATTGGACAATATAGCTACTCAATCCAGAACGCCTTACTGGCGTTTATCCGGTTTTTATTTTTTCTACTTTGCCAGCCTGGGAACGATCCTTCCATACTGGGGCCTGTACCTAAAGTATCTTGACTATGATGCCGCCGCTATTGGCAGCCTAATGGCGATCATCATGGCGACCAAGATAATTTCACCCAATATCTGGGGTTGGATAGCTGATCATACCGGTAAACGTATGGCCATTGTGCGCCTGGGAAGTTTACTGGCAGCAATTTCTTTTACCGGGGTGTTTTATCAGACTGGTTTCTGGTGGCTGGCAATTATCATGGTGATATTCAGTTTCTTCTGGAATGCCGCGTTACCCCAGTTTGAAGCCACGACGTTCAATCATTTGCGTGATGAAACCCATCGTTACAGTTCAATACGCTTGTGGGGGTCGGTAGGTTTTATCGTTGCGGTGTGGGGACTGGGATATTTTCTCGAAGGTGAACATATCCGGTATTTACCGGTATTACTCATAGTATTGTTCTCTGGGATATGGTTTAGCAGTTTAATTGTTCCTGAGGAAGCGGCGGGCCACTTGCCGCTGGATCATGAACCATTAAGAAAAGTTTTAACCAAGCCCCATGTCGCTGGCTTGCTGCTGGTTTGTTTCCTGATGCAGGCCAGTCATGGGCCGTATTACACCTTTTACTCTATATACATGGAAAGCTTTAACTATTCGCTTTCCTTTATTGGCTTGCTATGGGCACTGGGTGTGATGGCCGAAGTCGGGGTTTTTCTGGTTATGCATCGTTTGGTACCCATCTTTGGGCTACGCAAATTGCTACTATACAGCTTGATGTTAACAATAGTTCGCTGGGTTCTGATTGGTAAATTCCCGGAAACCATTGCCATCGTTTTATTTGCCCAGGTTCTGCACGCCGCAACGTTTGGTATTTACCATGCAGTGGCAATACAGCTTATACATGAATACTTCACCGGTAAGCACCAGGGGAAAGGTCAGGCACTGTATAGTAGTATGAGTTTTGGGGCGGGTGGCGCACTGGGAAGTTTTTTAAGTGGTTATACTTATGATTATTTTGGTCCTTCCACGATGTTTTATGGTGCGGCAGTTGTATCACTCATTTCTCTTGTAATTGCACTGAAAACTATCCGCACCAGTGATTAAACTTTATTCTGGTTTAATTGCCAGTTTGGAAATACACTTTTTTACACCTTCCTGTTTACGGCATATTGCAAGTACACGACGTTCAACAGATCTTGATTGCACGTGGCCATAAAGATGAACAACACCTTTGTGAGTATCAACATCGATATTCATGGAGCTGATACCCTTGGCTTTTATCAGTTCAGCATTGATGCCTGAAGTAATACCGGCATCTGACATGATGGTACCGAACTTGCGCTCATCTTTACCGGCATAATAACCACCAGCTGCAGCACCACCGACCACGACAGGTGTACATGCTGAATTTAATAGCATTAACATCATCAGAAATGGAAATAGAAATTTTTTCATTGTGTCATTCCAATTATTTTGTTTAACTAATCTTAGCTGTCTGTTGCAATTGACTCAACATAGCCTTGGCAGAATTTGAGAGTGTTCTGCTCTGATGCCATACCGCACCTAATTTGCGCTCCAGGTGCAGCCTACTTACTTTTAATGTCACGAGATCTTCATTAAGCATCGAGCAGGGTAAAACACTCCAGCCAAGCCCGATACTGACCATCATTTTGATAGTTTCCAGGTAGTTGGTGGCCAGCCGTATATTGAGCTGAAGTTTTTCCGGTTCAATTGTCTTTTCGATTATTTCACGAGTGTAGGTGCCATGCGTGGGTAAAATGGCCGGTTCTTCAGCTAATTCAGCCAGGGTAATTTGCTGTTGCTTAGTCAGCGGATGATGTTTTTCAACCACGATAGCGAGAGGATCTGGCCAGATAAAGAGCACATGTAAATCTTCAGGGACATCCAGTGGCAGGGTAACAATTCCCAGTTCCAGGTCGCCATGCTCAACGGCACGGCAAGCTTCTTCCGAGTCCATGAAATGTAAGTCCAGCTCCACTTCCGGGTATTGCCGGGTAAAGCTGCGTAATACCGGTGGTAGTCGATGCAAACCTATGTGATGACTTGTCCCAATACTGAGTTTGCCGCCAATTTTGCCTGACAGGTTAGAAATTGCCCGACGGGAATCTTCTATTTCCAGAAGAATATTGCGTGCTCTTGGCAACAGGGCCTGGCCAGATTCGGTTAATTCCACTTTTCGTCCAATTCGATCAAACAAGCGGGTGTCCAGTTCAGATTCAAGGCTGGCAACCCGTTTACTGATAGCGGGTTGAGTAAGAAACATATGACCTGCCGCCTGGGAAAATGACTGGTTTTCGGCAACTGCTACGAAGGCTTGTAAGGCATCAATATCCATATTTTTAAGTATAACACATAGGAATAGATAATATGAAAATAATGAATTTGTGTAATAGGTTGTTTGGGTCTATATTTGCGTCCATCTGAAAAAGAAGCCATCTCAAGAGGAAGCATAAAATGGCAGGCAAGACCTTGTATGAAAAAATCTGGGATCAACACGTAGTGCGTGACAATGGTGATGGCACGGCACTCTTATATATTGATCGTCATTTGGTACACGAAGTGACCTCACCCCAGGCATTTGAAGGTTTGCGTCTGGCTGGCCGTAAACCGTGGCGCGTATCTGCCAACCTTGCTGTGCCAGATCATAATGTACCTACTACTGATCGTAGCCAGGGTATAGAGGATCCCATTTCCCGTACCCAGGTGGAGACACTGGATGGAAACTGTGAAGAATTTGGTATTACCGAATTCAAGATGGAAGATATCCGTCAGGGTATTGTGCACGTCATTGGTCCTGAGCAGGGTGCAACGTTACCTGGCATGACCATTGTCTGTGGTGATTCACATACTTCCACCCATGGTGCATTAGGTGCATTGGCACATGGTATTGGTACTTCGGAAGTGGAACATGTGTTAGCGACACAAACACTGGTACAGAAAAAATCCAAAACCATGTTGGTTAGTGTCGAGGGCAAAGTTGCTCCGGGTATCACCGCAAAAGATATCGTGCTGGAAGTCATCGGCGAAATTGGTACTGCTGGAGGTACCGGTTATGCCATCGAGTTTGGTGGTGAGGCGATTCGTGATTTGTCTATCGAAGGTCGCATGACAGTCTGCAACATGGCTATCGAGGCGGGTGCACGTGCTGGCATGGTGGCTGTCGATTACAAGACGATTGAATATGTAAAAGGGCGTCCTTATGCACCAAAAAATGAAATGTGGGATATGGCGGTTGAACAATGGCAAGGATTACA
>JARRJY010000037.1:0-14983 GCA_037388705.1 Gammaproteobacteria bacterium | reverse complement strand
TCAACAACAGGGGGCTGCTGCTGGCCTATCATGACCGTTCTGATGGTGGCTTATGTGTCACGCTTTGTGAAATGGCTTTTGCAGGTCATACCGGCATAGATATTAGTCTTGATACTCTGGGCCAGGAAGATGCTGTTGCGGCCCTGTTCAGTGAAGAACTGGGTGCCGTTATCCAGGTACACCATGAAGATACTGATGATGTGCTGGCCTGGCTCAATGATGCCGGGCTGGGGCATTGCAGCCATGTAGTAGGGACTACCAATAGTGATGATCACATTCGCATCACCTCTGCGGGTAACACACTTCTTGATGAAACCCGTATTGAGCTTCAGCGTACCTGGAGTGAAACCAGCTATCACTTGCAGGCGTTACGTGATAATGGCGAGTGTGCCAGGCAGGAGTATGACGCTTTACTGGATGCCGGCGATCCAGGAATTCATGTTCAGCTGAGCTATGACGTTAATGAGGATGTAGCGGCACCGTATATCAATTCAGGCAGTCGCCCAGCAATAGCAGTGCTGCGCGAACAGGGGGTCAACGGACAGGTTGAAATGGCTGCCGCGTTTGATCGGGCGGGTTTCCGCAGCGTTGATGTCCACATGAGTGACATCATTGCAGGGTATGTCAGACTGGCTGATTTTAAAGGACTGGTCGCTTGTGGCGGTTTTTCCTATGGTGATGTGCTGGGAGCTGGTGGTGGCTGGGCCAAGTCTATCCTATTTAATAACCGGGCGAGGGATGAGTTTGAAAACTATTTCCACCGTGATGATACGTTTGGCCTGGGGGTGTGTAATGGCTGCCAGATGTTGTCACAACTGAAGGATTTTATCCCTGGCGCAAGTCACTGGCCGCACTTCTTACGCAATTTCTCCGAACAATTTGAAGCACGACTTTCGATGGTGGAAGTACAGGAATCTCCATCCATTTTGCTTGCTGGCATGGCCGGCTCCAGAGTGCCGATTGCCGTGGCCCATGGTGAGGGCAGGGCCTCGTTTGAAAGCCCGGAAATGCTGGAAAAATCAGTGAATAACGCTTTAGTTTCGCTGAAATATGTCGATAACTATGGTCAGACAACTGAGCAATATCCAGCCAATCCAAATGGCTCTCCGCAGGGTATTACCGGTCTTACCAGTGAAGATGGACGTTTTACGATTATGATGCCGCACCCGGAACGTGTATTCAGGGCTGTTCAGTATTCATGGTGCCCTGATGACTGGATAGAAGACGCACCCTGGATGAGGTTATTCCGCAACGCACGAAAATGGCTGGAATAGCAATTTGAAGCAGGTATTTATTTAAAATATTAGTGATCAATGATGTTTAGGGCTATGGAAAATAGTATTTTCAATGTATATAGTCAAAATATACATATGTCGTAACTGGCTGGTTTAAAGTAGAAGTACTAGAAAAATGCCGAAGTACAAAATCAATGTCGATGACCTTAAGGAAGGTATGTTTGTCAGCGAACTGGATCGACCCTGGAGCGAGACAGACTATCTATTGGAAGGTGTCCTGATAAAGTCAGAAGACGACATTACATCACTCAAACGTTTTTCAAGTTTCGTTTATGTTGATACTGAACGTACTTATGGCGATGTTATTCCCCACTTACAAAACTTGTCGCAAAAAGCCCAGGCTACACCCACCCATCCTAGGCTGAATACCATTGAAAAAGAAGCCCAGGATGCTGAAACCGAACAAGTTGCCTTTCAGCAAGAGTTAAAAGTCGCGCGCAAGGTGCATAAACGTACCCGAAGTTACATTGATAGCGCTCTTGAAGACGTGCGCATGGGTAAAAGTGTTGATACAGAAGCAGCCAAGGAACTGGTAACGGATATCGCCTCCAGTGTTAACCGTAGCCCCAATGCCATGATGTGGCTGACACATATGAAAAGCCGTGATGAGTACACCTCCATTCACTGTATGAATGTATGTATCCTGGCGGTCAGTTTTGGGCGTACTCTTGGCCTGGGTAAAACTGAACTGGCGGTACTGGGATTAGGGGCACTATTACATGACCTGGGAAAAATGCGAACGCCCCTGGAAATACTCAACAAACCTGGCCGTTTAACCCGCGAAGAGTTCGAAATAATGAAAAAACATTCGCAGCTGGGTTTTGATTTACTGAATACACAGGGTGGTTTACCCCAGTCAGTGCTGGACATCGTGTTACATCACCATGAACGTGTTAACGGTGGCGGTTACCCGGATGGATTAGTTGGTGAGCAAATCGATCAGCTGGTACAGATTGTTTCTATTGTAGATGTGTATGATGCCATCACCAGTGATCGTTGTTATCACGATGGTATTGCTCCTTATGAAGCCCTGAAGAACATGTATGACTGGGTGAATGAAAACTTCGAGAAAGAACTGGTTGAGCAGTTTATCAAGTGCCTGGGCATTTATCCTATTGGCAGTATGATCAAGCTTAATACCGGGCAGATAGGTATCGTGGTATCTGCCAGTGAAAAAAGCCGTTTACGTCCTATTATCCTGTTGCTGGTAAACAGTAAAGGTGAGCAGTATAAACGACCCAAGTTACTTAACCTGGCGCATCCCAAGTGGGCACGCGGTCCAAAACCAATCGAAATAAACAGTATTCTTGAAAGTCATGACGTTGACATCAATATTGCTGGTGTCATAGCCAACGAAGCAATCATCTAGATGTAACTAAAGCCAATCAGCCTGGCTGTTATTCTCCTCGTTAAAAGTTTGTTAGAATTTGCAAAGATGTTCAGTCTGGGACAGGCCTATGCCATCAGCATTAACAATACAAAACCTGCACAAGACTTACCGTAATGGTGTAGTTGCATTACGGGGGGTCGATCTTGATGTCAAGGAGGGTGACTTTTTCGCGCTGCTTGGACCAAACGGAGCAGGTAAATCGACCACTATTGGTATCGTCTGTTCTCTGGTAAACAAAAGTAGTGGCAAGGTCAGTGTATTCGGACATGATATTGATACTGAACTTGAAGCAGCGAAAAGTTGTATTGGTCTGGTTCCGCAGGAGTTTAACTTTAACCAGTTTGAACCGGTTGAAGAAATTGTTATCAACCAGGGTGGTTATTACGGTATTGATAAAAATACTGCAACTCAAAGGGCGCAACTTTATTTAAAGAAACTTGGCCTCTGGGAAAAACGCCGGCAAATGGCCCGTGAACTTTCCGGCGGTATGAAACGACGTTTAATGATTGCCAGGGCCCTGGTACATGAACCCAGGCTTCTTATTCTCGATGAACCAACCGCTGGTGTTGATATTGAAATTCGTCGTTCTATGTGGACATTTCTCAGGGAAATCAATCAACAGGGCACGACCATTATCCTGACAACTCATTACCTCGAAGAGGCAGAAAGCCTGTGTAAAAACATTGCCATTATTGATAAAGGCATCACCATTGAAAATACGGCAATGAATGATCTGTTAAGAAGATTACAAATCGAATCTTTTATTCTCGATCTGGATCAACCGATTGGGAATAGTCTGGATAATTTCACCATGTCAGAAGGTTGTTTTGTTGAAAAGCAGGATGAAACAACCCTGGTGGCCAATATCTCCAAGGAATACAGTATTAATGATTTATACAGCGAATTAAGTAAACATGACATCAAAGTATTAAGTATGAGAAACAAGAGCAATCGCCTGGAAGAGTTGTTTGTCAGCATGGTAGAAGGCAAGTAAAAATGAACGTATCACAACAATACGCTGCTTTTCGCACCATACTGGTCAAAGAGATTCTGCGTTTTATACGTATCTGGGTTCAGACTGTTGTACCTGCAGCCATCACTACCGCCCTGTATTTCATTATTTTTGGTGAATTAATTGGTTCACAAATCAGTGCCATTGATGGGTACAGTTACATGGAATACATTGTGCCCGGCATCATACTCATGTCAGTGATAAACAATTCCTATGCTAACGTGGTGTCATCGTTTTATGGTGCCAAGTTCCAGCGCCATGTTGAGGAAATGCTGGTATCACCCATGCCAAACTATTTGATTGTTATCGGCTTTGTTGCCGGTGGTGTGGCACGTGGCCTGATTGTTGGGGCTGTGGTAACCATGATTTCCATGTTATTTACTGATTTTCAGGTGCATAACGCCCTGGTTGCCTTTAGCGTAGTGTTACTAACGGCCATATTATTTGCACTTGGCGGGTTCATTAATGCCATTTATGCCAATAGCTTCGATGATATCTCAATCATTCCGACATTTGTCCTCACACCATTAACTTACCTGGGGGGGATTTTTTACTCCGTCAAAATGCTGCCCTCTTTCTGGCAGGATGTTTCATTGGTAAACCCAATCCTGTATATGATTAATGCCTTTCGGTTCGGGTTACTGGGTATATCTGATATCACTATGACAACTGCATTCAGCATAATTATCCTGTTTACAACATCACTGTATCTTTTCTGTCTTTACCTGTTACGTAAAGGTGTTGGTATCAGGACGTGATAACTTTATCTATATTTTATTAAGCAGTTTATCCAGAGTACTTGCAGGCAAAACTCTTTTTAGATAACCAAACAGGTAGGTAGGGAAGGTGACATAATATCGTGCCCTTGGATGTTTGTTTTCCAGGGCGTGAACAACCTTTCTTAATACTGCTTCAGGGGGGAGGGTAAAGGGCACTGCCGGCCCTTTTTTGGTAAGCCGTTCTTCCATGGCTTCATAATGTTTTTTGAACGGGCTGTTTTCTTTATTGATGGTCTTTTTATATATTCGAAATGAGTTGGCGCGGAAGTGACTTTCAACAGGACCAGGTTCAACCAGGGAAACAAAAATATTTGTCCCGATCAATTCCTGTCTCAGGGTGTCACTCAACCCTTCAATTGCGTACTTGCTGGCATTATATGCACCACGAAATTTCAGTGACACCAGGCCAAGCACGGAACTGTTTTGTATGATGCGACCATAGCCCTGTTTACGCATAACAGGTAACACCAGGTTGGTCAGTTCATGCCAGCCAAAAACATTGGTTTCAAATTGCCGCCGCAAATTTTCCGTGGAAATATCTTCCAGTGCACCGGGTTGTCCATAGGCACCGTTGTTAAACAAACCGTAAAGGTGACCACCGGTTTCCTGCAAAATCCGGGTAATGGCATTTTTCATTGAGAGGGGATCAGTAAGATCCAGGTGAATACTTTCCAGTCCTTCTTCACGTAATCGTTCTACATCATCAACGTTGCGTGCAGATGCAAATACCCTGTAACCGCGTTTTTTCAGACCGTGTGCCACACAGTAGCCTATCCCGGTAGAACAACCGGTTATTAAAATACTTTTCTGTTCTTTCATGCCAATAAAACTGCAACTATGCCGGTAAGAAAGATACCATCAAAAGTGCCTGCTCCGCCAATAGAGGCGATGGGTGCACCTAGCTGCGGGATATCTTTGATACGCAAAATATCTGCACCTATCAGTACACCCATAGTGCCGCAAATATAAGCAAGTGGTGCGCTGCTCTGTGGAGAAATGAGGGTCGCAGTTATTGCAGCAGTAAACGGTGCGATAAAAATCGGCATACCAATTCCCAGGCCATGTATTGGACGACTGACGCTATAACAGATAAAAGACACGATGCATATTGCCAGTATGATCTGCAGGATAGTTAGTGATGAAATACTAATCAGGTAAAGCGAAAAGAACAGCGGTATCAGTGCTCCACCAACATTAATGGCGATGATGGTTTTGCCTGTCTTAGGTAACTGCCTGTGTGGTAGCCATTGTAAAAAAGGGTTGGGGTGGAATTCGACATCATCTGGAATTTTAATTTCTGTTATCGGTAGATTTATACCACTTCCAATGAGCGTGATGATTAACAGTGTCATGGCACTATGTGGTGCCAGTCCAAGTTTATCCAGAACAATAGTAAACAGACCGATCTGCAGGATGAGTAACAATATCACCAGGATGAAGATAAATATAAAAAGCTTGGCAGGTGTTATTGGTGGGCGCATCAGGATACCCAGTTTTTAACCTGTTCAGCCAGGATAGGGACAACACTTACTTTATTTGTAGAGTGAGGGATGCTGTCACTACTCCAGATCTCATTAATACCTGCCTGGCGTAAATTATTATAGGTGCTTGTATCAAATAACGCGTGAGTTACAAGAGCATCAACCTGGCTGATATTTTTTGTATGAAGTTGTTTGGTAATATTGATTAAAGTTGAACCGCTGCTGATTACATCATCAATCAGCACAATATGCCTGTTATTAAAGTTGATATCAGTATCAGGAATCAAAATACTGACCTGTTTATCACCGTGTCTGACTTTTCTTGCAACTGCGTAATCAAGTTTACAATTATCTGCGATGAGCTTAACCCATTGTTCAGACTCCTCATCAGGCCCCATTAACAGTGCGTCGGTAACTTTTTCCCGTAACAGGTGTGAAAATAATCGTGCAGCGCTGATATGAACACTGTTTGTTTCAGGAAATACTTTCTGTAACGAAGATGTTCGGTGTAAATGTGCATCAACAGTTATGATGTTTTCAAATAATTCTGCCAGGTATTTCCCTATTATATCCTGGCTGACTGCTTCACCTTTGTGAAAGGCCATATCCTGGCGCATGTAACATAGATAAGGTGCAACCAGTGAGACTCTGTTACAGCTGCTTTTTCGTAACGTCTTTACTGTTAGCAGGAGTTCGATGAGTTTATTGTTTGGATGTTCCAGCCCGCAATAAATAATGGCATGTCTGAAAGCCAGATCAGGTAAAGTCACCCGGCTTTCAGAATCCGGAAAGTGATGGATATCGATAAGGTGACAGGGTAATGATAATGCTTCAGCAAGATGCTGAGCCTGGGTTTGATATTCAGGAAAACATAATATGACGCTCATCAAACTTCCAGGTAGGTTTTTGTGATTTCATCAGCACGACCAATACGGTAACCATTATTTTCCATTGCCATCTGGCAGGCAAATTCAAAATCAGAACTGAAAGCCGCGTGAATGTTATACAGGGTATCACCCTCCCTGACCTGGTCACCGAGTTTCCTGGTCAGGGCAACACCGGATTGTTTATCCATGGGAGCGCCTGCCAGACGGGCAATTTTTGCCAGCTGGTAATTATCTATCTGGGTAACAATGCCATTTTGCTGGGTGGTTACTGGCTTAACAAGTGTTGCATCTGGTGTGGGTGCCGCCGTCCCCTGTGACTCGATAATTGACAGCATCTTGTCTAATGCTTTGCCACTTTCCAGTAGTTCACATGCCAGCGGGTAACCTTGCCCGCCACGAACAGCAGGATCAAATTCAAGGATACGACCAGCAAGGTGCAGGGCTTTATGGCGGAGATCTGCCGGGGCATCCGGATGATTCTCAAGTACCTGCATAACATCACGGGCTTCAAGTGCCGGACCAATTCCTCTGCCTATTGGTTGGCTACCATCAGTAATAATAGTTTCCAGGTGTATGCCCAGTCGATCACCGGTATATTCAAACAGTTTACGCAAACTCAAAGCCTGTCTCATGTGGCGGACTTTTGCCGTGGGGCCAACAGGAATATCAATTAACAGGTGTGTAGCACCCGCCGCAACTTTCTTTGACAGGATGGAGGCAACCATCTGACCTTCTGAATCAATACCTAAAGGTCGTTCAACGGAAATTAATATATCATCAGCTGGTGCCAGGTGTGCTTTTCCACCCCATGCAAGACAACCACAATTTTGCTGTACAATTTTTCGCATATTTTGTGGTGACAGGTTAACGTTGGCCAGAACAGACATGGTATCAGCGGTACCGGCAGGAGAAGTAATCGCACGACTTGATGTTTTTGGCATCAGCAGGCCATGAGCTGTTACGATCGGTACGATGATCATGGTGGTTCGGTTACCGGGAATACCGCCAATACAGTGTTTATCAACTACCATATCTTCACCCCAGTCGAGTCGTTCTCCGCTCTCTATCATTGCCTGGGTAAGATGTAATACCTCTTCACGATCCAGTCCCCCTTGTGCCGACGCAACCAGGAAAGCGGACATTTCCAGCTTGGAGTATCGGTTTTCGGTGATATCCTGAGTGATATGGCGAAAGTCTTCCAGTGTGAGGCGGTTACCGGCTACTTTTTTACGTACTGCGTCCATCGACGCTGGCGGACTTGCATGAGCAATACTCACGAGGTCGCTTTCATTGAGATCAAGCTGTTGAAAGGCTTGTTCAGCCAAGCCTAGTTCATCAGTGGACACGATAGAGTCATCATCAACCACGTTGAGTACGGCAATGATGTGACGGCCATTGGCATGGATTTCTATTTTGGTTAATGCCTGGAAACCTTCTGCACGATAAATTTCACAATTTCGGTGCAGGTAGGCAACGTTTTCATGATAGGTATCAATCGCGATACGACGTAGTTTTAACTCGCCGACAAAATGCTGACTCTTTTTATGTTTTTTTGGGCTCATGTCCGGGATGTCTTCATTGCAATATTGTTATAACCATTTTTATCACTTTGGCACAGGTTTGACGAGCAGACCTTGAGGTTGATCAAATAAAATTTTAAGTAATATTAAACTATTCTTGTTATAACTAAACACGAATGTAGCTTGTTACAGGATGAAGATATGAGTAAACCCACAGAACAAGAACTGATCATGGCCCTGGATCAGGCAAAATATTTAAGAGAATCCGGGCAGGACACACATTTTCTGGGTAAGGCATTGCTCAATTGCAATTACCAGATGGGGGTTTTACTGGAGGTGTTACATGCCGCGCAACATTATCTTCATAGTGGTATGGATGAGACTGAACACAACAGGTTGCTCAGGGCAATTGAAAAAGCACGTCAGGTTGACGAGTTCGTAAGCCACCGCGAGCACACCGATCTGGGCCTCTAAGATCCTGAAATAGACGCAAAAAATGGAGTCAGAGGCCAGCTATGGCTATAATAGCCGCCCCTGATTGACCTGCCGCGCTGAATGCCGACCAGGCAAACTCAGGTGAAAACCCGAATTTCACTAACAATAGCGGAAAACTGTTTTTAAAACAAAGAGTTGCAGCTTGAAAGAACAGGCCGTAACATGCCCGCTTTTAGCTATAAATGACAGGATAAGAATACATGCGCACTCATTATTGTGGCGAGGTAAATGAAAATCTCATCGATCGAGAAGTCACCGTCAGTGGCTGGGTACATAGAAGACGCGATCATGGGGGCGTAATTTTCATTGATTTACGTGACCGTGAAGGCCTGGTTCAGGTGGTCTATGACCCTGACATTCCGGAAATTTTCTCAATAGCAGAGCGTGTTCGCAATGAGTATGTGTTGCAGGTAAAGGGCAAGGTTCGCGCCCGCCCCGAAGGTACTGAAAATCCTGATATGCCAACCGGCAAAATCGAAATACTGGGAAAAGAGCTAACTATCCTGAATGCTTCTGAAACACCGCCGTTTCAGCTTGATGATGATGATGTCTCAGAAGAGCATCGCCTGCGTTATCGTTATATCGATTTACGTCGTCCGGAAATGCTTAACCGTCTACGCATTCGTTCAAAAATTACCACCCTGATGCGCAACTTCCTGGACGAACAGGGTTTCATGGATATTGAAACACCAATGTTGACCAAGGCAACACCGGAAGGGGCACGTGATTACCTGGTACCAAGTCGTACCCATGAAGGTTCTTTCTTTGCATTACCGCAATCACCGCAACTTTTTAAACAGTTGCTGATGATGTCCGGACTGGATCGTTATTACCAGGTGGTGCGTTGTTTCCGTGATGAAGATTTACGAGCTGATCGCCAGCCGGAATTTACCCAGCTTGATATCGAAACCTCTTTCATTGATGAAAATGAAATCATGCGCATGATGGAAGAAATGCTGCATCATATTTTTGCCCAGGTACTGGAAATTCCCTTGCATGATCCATTTCCACGCATGAGCTATCACGAAGCCATGCAACGTTTTGGTTCCGACAAACCGGACTTGCGTATTCCACTGGAACTGGTGGATGTAGCCGATGTGATGGCTGATGTGGACTTCAAGGTATTCAGCGGACCGGCTAAAGATCCAAAAGGTCGTGTTGCAGCCTTGCGTGTTCCCAACGGCTGTGGGTTAACCCGTAAACAAATTGATGATTACACTGATTATGTTGGCATTTATGGTGCCAAGGGCCTGGCTTATATCAAGGTCAACGAATGGGGTAAAGGTCGTGAAGGCCTGCAGTCACCGATCCTGAAATTCCTGCCGGATGAAGCTGTCAATGCCATCATGGAGCGTACCTCAGCGGAAGATGGTGATTTAATTTTCTTCGGTGCCGATAAAGCAACGGTTGTGAATGAAGCACTAGGCGCATTACGCGTAAAACTGGGGCATGATCTTGATATGGTAGAACATGGTTGGAAACCATTATGGGTAGTTGATTTCCCCATGTTTGAATGGGACGAAAAAGCCAGCCGTTTTACCTCGCTGCATCACCCATTTACCTCGCCGCGTGAAGAAGATCTCGACAAGCTGGAATCTGATCCAGGTAACTGCATGTCACGTGCCTATGACATGGTGCTGAACGGTACCGAAGTTGGTGGTGGTTCCATGCGCATATACCGACAGGCTGTTCAGGAAAAAGTTTTCAGGGCACTGGGTATCAGTGATGAAGAAGCACAGGACAAGTTTGGCTTCCTGCTGGATGCTTTGAAATATGGTTGTCCACCTCATGGCGGTATTGCTTTTGGTCTGGATCGCCTGGTGATGTTAATGACGGGTGCGGAATCGATCCGTGATGTTATGGCTTTCCCTAAAACCCAGTCAGCCAGTTGCCTGTTAACACAGGCACCATCGCAAGTCAGTGATACGCAGCTGCGAGAATTACATATCAAGCTGCGTAAACCACTTGCAGAAAAGCCAGAAAGTTAATAGTAAACAATAACTTACCGGCAACGTGGTGGTCAACAAATGACCACCACATTTCCACAAATTCCCTCATGAATTATTTTTAGCGGCCGATATTATTCAGGTACCTTTTATATATAGAAGGTATACCGAATGAAACCCGTGCAGCGTGTAGCAAAGGGTTATGTTATTGTCTGCGGGAACCCCCCAAAATAGGGAAGACCCACTTACAAATAAAAAGTAAAGGGTCAGTTTGGAGTAAGTGTGAAGAAGGCCTATTGGAAGACAGATTGGTTTATCGGTTTGCTTGTGATGCTGGTATTTTTATCACTGGCAAACACCCCGTTCGTAAAGAAAATTGACTGGTTCGCCTATGATCTGGGTGTGCGCTTTTCTTCTACGAAACCTGCCAGCCAGGACGTGGTTGTCGTTGCCATTGATGAAACTTCATTGCAGGAACTGGGTGCCTGGCCCTGGCCAAGAGATCTTCTTGCCGATGTCACCAAAAGCCTGGCTTCGGCGCGTCCAGCAGTAATTGGGTATGCCTTGCCTTTTGATGTAGAACAAAGTGTCCATGGCCTGGAATATGTCGAAAAGCTGAAAAAAGTACTTGAATCTCGAGGTTTGGTTAACAGGCAGGTGAGAGGCGTATTTCGTCATGCCGAGTCAAGCATGAATACGGACACAATTTTTGCTTCATCATTTAACCGGGCCCGGGTTGTTCTGGCAATCCCCTATAACAGTCATCCGCGTCATCTCGTTAACCAGGATATGTCACTGGCTGACTACTTGACCAAATTTACTTTACGTGATGTCACCGGCGAAGAACAAACGCGTTTACAGAAGTGGTGGTACGGTGAAAAAGTTCCTGTTGCGGATGTTGTCTATCCACCTATCGAAGTATTAAGTAAACATGCGGGCGGAGCCGGCGTTATTAACCTGGGTAATTTTGATCATGCGCGTACCGAATCATTAGTGGTCCGCTATGGCGAACATTATCTACCATCTTTTTCGCTGATGCTGGCAGCCCGCAATCAGCGTCTTGCTACCAAGAGTATAAAAGTCGAACTGGGTAAGGATATTATCCTGGGTGACCAGCCCATTGTTACTGATAACAAGTTACGCATTTATCCACGCTTTTACAGGGGACGTGGAGATGAACCTGCCTTCAAAACTTTTTCTATGATTGATGTGATAAATAACAAGGTATCATCAGCGGAGTTCCATGATAAAACTGTCATTGTTGGCCTGACTGCACGCCAGCATGTCCGGGCATTGACTACACCCATTGGTGATTTGATGTCACCTACCATGGCAACAGCGCATACGGTCTCCAGCCTGTTAAATGATGAACTTTATGCTGTTCCTGACTGGACAGAAAAAGTGCAAAAACTCGCAATTGTCCTGGTGGGTCTATACCTGATGTTCCTGTTACCACGTTTTCGTATTACCACCGGTTTTGTTATCAGCGTGTTAATTTTAATTGGTCTGGTTAATGCTCATTTTATTCTGATGATTTCAGAATCAACCTGGTTACCGTTAATGGCAGCTGTTCTGACTTTGTTGTTTGGACACTTTATTATAGGTGCCAAACATATGCTGGAAGATAACCTGCAGAAAATTCATACAGAATTATCAGAGGCAAATAAATTACTGGCCCAGTCATTCCAGTCACAGGGACAACTTGACCAGGCATTTGAAAAATACCGGAAGTGCAATATTGACGCATCGGTATTAAACCAGTTGTATAACCTCGGTCTTGATTACGAGCGTAAACGCCAGTTCAATAAAGCAGTATCGGTATTCAAATATATTGAAGGATATGATGCCAACTATAGTGATGTTAAGGATCGTTTGAACCGCAACCAGGAAGTGTCTGAAGCATTTGTTGTGGGAAGTGGTGCTGCTAATAGTGCCAATGGCACACTGGTGATCAGCAACAGTGGAATGCAAAAGCCGATGCTGGGTCGCTATACCATTGACAAGGAACTGGGCCGTGGTGCGATGGGCATGGTTTATCTTGGCCATGATCCCAAGATTGGCCGCACGGTCGCGATTAAAACTATGATGCTCGCACAGGAATTTGAAGGTGATAAGCTGGACGATGTAAAGAAACGTTTCTTCCGTGAAGCAGAAACTGCGGGACGTTTGAATCACCCTAATATTGTTACAGTATACGATGTTGGTGAGGACCAGGAACTTGCCTATATCGCCATGGATTATCTGAAGGGTAAGGACCTGATGGAGTTCTGTAAACCAGAAACCTTGTTACCTTCACGTACCGTGTTTGATATTGTCATCAAAGTTGCTGAAGCACTGGACTATGCTCATACCCAGCATGTCGTGCATCGCGATGTTAAACCTGCCAATATCATTTATGATGATGCTACTGGCACAACGAAAGTTACCGATTTTGGTGTTGCCTGTCTGACAGATTCCAGCAAGACCAAAACAGGTACTATTTTAGGTAGTCCATCCTACATGTCGCCGGAACAACTGGCTGGCAAAAAAGTGGATGGACGTTCTGATCTTTTTTCACTTGGTGTTACCCTGTACCAGATGCTGGCAGGCGAGCTGCCTTTTGTGGGTGACTCACTTGCAAGCCTGATGTATAAGATTACCAATGAGAAACACCCTGATGTAAGGATGTTTCGTCCTGATTTACCATCTTGCGTGAGTAAAATTATTAACAAGGCCTTACAGAAGGATATAGAACGACGCTTCCAGTCAGGACAGAAAATGGCAGATTCCATGCGTCGTTGCTACGAACGGTTACATAAGAACAGATAGGATGCTAATGAGCAGTGATAGCTAAAGGCACAAAATTACTTATAAACGGTCTGACCGATGTAGGACAGGTCCGTGAGCATAATGAGGACTATATCGATTGGGATGTGGCTCGAGGACTCATTATGCTCGCGGATGGAATGGGCGGACACAATGCTGGCGAAGTTGCAAGTGCGCTTGCTGTCAATAGTATTAAAGAAGCTTTGTACGAGGTACTGAACCCGGATGATCCGGTTGAAAACCTGGATCATAGCGAGATACTAAAGCAGGCGATTATCTATGCGAACGATGAAATCAACCGTCATTCAGTCGAGCATCCGGCCTGTGCGGGAATGGGCACAACAATTGCCACCAGCTTGTTTGATGGTGAAACAGTAGTTTTTGCCCACGTGGGTGATTCAAGGATCTATCGTCTGAGAGATAATAAGCTTGAACAGATGACATCCGATCACTCACTGGTTCAGGAAATGGTGGATAATGGTTTCCTCACAGAGGAAGAAGCCATGACTTCGGCAAGTCGTAACCTGATTACTCGTGCGCTGGGAATTGCTGATGCAGTGGATGTTGATATATCCAGCGACAATTTTAAAGTTGGTGATATCTACCTTTATTGTTCAGATGGACTGACTGATCTGGTTACAGATAAAGAAATTTTAGCCATACTTGAAGATCATAAAGGTGATCTTGAGACAACAAGCCAGGAATTGGTAAATTTGGCTAATGAAAAAGGTGGCAAGGATAATATTTCGGTTATTCTGGTGAGTCTCAACAAGGCTTATTCAGATAATGTGGGTGTTGATGAATCAAGCACAACAATTAAGTTAGATACAGGTGAGAAAGATGGCGAAGCTGATACTGACACATGAAGGTGCGGTAATTAAAGAAGTAAATCTTGATGAAAAAGAACGTACTACTGTTGGACGAAAACCCAGCAATGATATTACGCTGGATGATCCTACGGTCAGCGGCAATCATGCTGTATTCCTCAACCTGAAGAATATCTATATTGAAGATTTGAACAGTACCAACGGGACCTTGTTAAATGGCAAGAAGGTGAATAAACGTCAGCTGGAGCATGGTGACGTGGTCCGGATTGGGCATCATGAAATGAAGTTTATTAATGAAACTGCACAGGATTTTGAAAAGACCGTTATTATCCAGTCAGAAAAACCGGATCCACAGTCAGTGCCGGCATCAAAAAAACCGGTGTTAAAAGTCATTAATGGGCCGAAGTCAGGTACAACAATAGAACTGAACAAACCCTATACCACGCTGGGCCAACCGGGTGGCCAGGTGTCATGTTGTTTTTGCCCGGTACCCCATCTGCATCAGGAAGTAATTAGTACCACGACGTGCAATCACTGCCACCTGGC
>JARRJY010000036.1:13263-28843 GCA_037388705.1 Gammaproteobacteria bacterium | reverse complement strand
GCAAGCTTGAATCCCTGGGGGCAGGTAATCTTATTATTCCGTTCTGGCATCGTATTCCGCATTTTTTTATTTACCCGGCTAACCTGGTTCCATTGCTGGTGATGTTTTCCATTGTTGTACTTAGTGGTATCGTAAGTGGTTCTTTATTTGGATTTTTGATTAATTTGGCGCTTTATATTGTTTTTATGAAATATGCCTACGTGGTACTGGAACAATCTGCACAGGGTTATCTGAAACCCAAGCCTTTTGAATGGAGTGATCTGACAGATGAACTGGAACTCCCCTTTAAACAACTGTTCGTCATTATCGCGGTTTATTCATTCAATATGTTCGTCTATAAGAACCTGGGCGAAGGTATGTTTCTTATTACCATGTTCCTTTCGGTGCTGTCATTTCCAGCCAGTGTCATGGTACTGGCGGTAGAACATAGTTTTTTTCAGGCATTCAATCCACTGATCGTGCTGGCAACCATTAAACGTATCGGGATGTCCTATTTTATCCTGTGTATCTTCCTCGCGTTGTTATTAACCGGTTCATGGGTTGCCATGGATCTGATATCCGGTTACAGGTTGTTGAGTTCATCAGTATTTATGTTAACCTGATCATGTACAATATCATGGGATACGATATTTAACAGTACCATGAAAATCTCGGTTTTGACATTGAAAAGGAATTCGGGGAACGTGACGAAACAGAAACTGATTCCGATCAGCCACGCATGTCAACACGGGAAATTGATATCCTGATCCAGGAAGGTAAACTGGATGATGCCAACCATCGCATGCAGGCGCAAATTAAGGAAAATCCCAATGACCTGGGTTTATGGCAGAAGTACCACAAGTTTCTTTATGTTACCAAGGATAAAGATAACCTGAAAAAATATGGCGCCATGTATATTTCACGTTTACTTCATGAAGGAAAGCCTTCAGGGGCCATGCAGACTTTCATGGATATTCGCCAGGTGATCAATGATTTTAAGCCAGATAACGCAGCTGAACGTTATGAGCTTGCCAGGTTACTGGCGGGAAATGGCCAGGCAAGGCTGGCCATTTCCCTGCTAAACAACCTGCATGCTGATTTTCCCAGCTATGCAGATATCCCAAAGGCATACTACCTGGTTGCCAGGTTGTTAAGTGAGCAGTTTAATGATGATGCCAGGGCGAGAAGCATTATTGATTTTGTATTAAAGAAATATCCAACACACCCTGAAATCGAAACTATCAGGGAATATAGTAAAGTCATCAAACGATTGACTAACCATTAATGACTGGCAAGTTGCTGGGCAATCTGGAATTCTTTACTGCCAGGGTAATATTTTTCAAGAAGGGAAAAATAATGCCGGAATTTTTCCTGCTGGTTGGATTTTTTAAACTGGTGAAGCAAGGTCATTAAACCCTCGGCATTCTTAACATAGCCTGGTTTGCGCTCTGTAAGGTAAGATATGATCTTCTCGGCTTCTTCTATAAAACCACCCTTGGCGAAGCGTATTGCCAGTGCTAATAATTGATCAGCTTTGAGCATGGTACGGTTAGCTTTATTCACATAGTCATGATATGTCTGAAATAACTGTTTCACCGGTAACTGGCTTATATTATTCAGGGATAAAATTTTGTTGGTGTAATGGTGAAAGGCTTCATCATCAGGGTTGTGTTTGTAAATATTAAATAACTGGGTTTGTACATCCAGGTTATCAGGATAATTCTCATCAAGTTCTTTCAATATCTGTTTCGCCGTAGTGAAATCCAGGCTGCCAACTTTTGCCATGGCAACACCGAGTTGTTCATTGAAGTATGCTTTTTTGTCTTCTTCGTCAAGGTAATCGATGTTAATAAAATCGGTATAGCGTTTTAGCACGAAAGCGATCAGGGCACCGGCTATCAGGCCGCCAATATGTGCCAGGTTGTTTATGCCACTATCCGGATACATATATTGTTGGTAAACCTCGTACCCGAGCCAGGCTGGCAACATGATAATTGCCGGTGCTTTTATATAGTCGAAATAAAATAATAACGTGTAAAAGAAACGTATTTTTCTCATTCCAAACACAACGGTATACATTCCGGCCAGTCCTGAAATCGCACCAGAGGCACCCAGCCCCCACATGGCGCTGCCTGGATTCAGGGCGATATCAAAAAGCGCTGATAAAACACCGGCCAGCAAATACATGCTGATATACATGGTACGCCCCAGGATAATCTCCAGTACGAAGCCAAACAGGAACAGGAACACCATGTTACCTACCAGGTGACCGGTATCAGCATGCAGGAACATGTGGGAAAAAATGGTGATAAGAGTAGGTTCGCTGGTTTTCAGGGAAAAGCGATAAGTGAATATATCATTAAGTAACTTATCAAATTCCTGTCGTTGTTTTTTCCAGTCACTGTAAACTGTTTCATCAGGCCTGATAACCTGATCATTGCGTAGCAGTTTCAGGTAGTCACCGTCTGTCTGCATTTCCCAGAATAGATACAGCTTGTTCTCATCCGATAAAGGGGTCGTGGCGTTATAAAGGTATTTCTGGTATCGCGGGATCTCCAGTTCTGGCAGGCTGGAGCTGAAATAATAATCCATGGCGATACGTTCCTGGTTATCATCATTGAACTGGAATACGTAGTACACCAGTACGTTTAGCAGGATGAGTAACAGGGTAAGCAGGGGCGGATTTTGCCAGCTTGGTTTACGGTCAAGAGGTATAAACATGTGCTACCAGGAATAATAATAATTTCTTACATCTTATCCATACGATGAAGTTAATTAAAGTTTTCATTACAAGCTAAATGTGCAAATATTGTGCAAAATGTGAAGGGTTTCTCTAACTATACCTTGCCAACTTGGCAGTGCTCAACCAAACTGATTAGGTTAATGTAAGTATAAATGGAGACGGGAATGCAGCAAGGGGATAAGCTACTGGACGTGGTGGAACAGGCCGTCCGCGAACATCACACATTTGGTGATTTATTGCTGGCAGAAGAAAAGCAATATCTACTGGATCATGGTGTTGTAAGAAGTGTTCAGGAAGGCGAATACTTGTGTCGCCAGAATCAGCTGGATACGAGGGTATTTATCCTGGTCATTGGTGAAATGGAAGTCAGCCAGGGAGAAGGGGAATCCCGCAGGACAATTTCCCGGTTACGCCGTGGTGACTTGTTTGGTGAAATATCTGCCCTGTTCAAGACACCGCGTGTTTCAGATGTCATTGCTACCAAGCCGTCTGTGTTGCTGGAAATCCCCGGGGAAGTGCTGGAAAAAATTGTCAGCTCACGCAGTGAATTACTGGATTCCGTTTTGCGCATGTATAAGGAACGTGTTACCGATACCTCAATTCGGTCAGTATCAGCCTTCCGTACCCTGAATGAAGATATGATACAAAAGATCATTTCCGAATCATCACTCTTGAGTATACCTGCAGGTGGAATCCTGGTTAAAGAAGGTGAAAAAGGCGATGCCCTGTATGTCATTATCCATGGCATGGCAAGAGTAAGCCATGGTTTTGGAACTGAGCATGTAAACCTGGCCTTGCTACGTGCAGGTGATTATTTTGGTGAATGGTCACTAATGACAGGTGACCCACGGGCAGCCAGCGTTTCTGCCATTACCCGCCTTGATGCAGTGCGTATTGACTGTAAAACTTTCCAGGACTTCATTAAGGATAATCCGGAAGTGCGTGAACGCCTGGATTTGGAAGCACAAAATCGCCATGATATCCTGGAGGACTCAATGATCATTCCGGAAACGAAGGAACAGGTCAGAACGGTTGTTTCCGAAATAGAGTCAATTCTCAACCAGGACAAGCTGGGCTCTTAATAACATCAATAAAGCGCAGTATTACCTTGGCTGGCAAAAACCAGGTATCGATGAGCCGGGAAGGTCTGTGTGAGATCAAGCATTTTTCTATCCTCCGATTCAAGGTAAACTATCCCCAATAAAATTTTTACATCCTTGGGGGAAATATGTACTTCAAATCAGCAATATCCTGTTTTGTACTGTTAATGTTCAGTTTCACGGCACAGGCACAGACTATTCGTGTCCTGCTTAGTGATGACGTGGCACGCTTTTCCTATAGCACTGAAATCATGGGGCAGAAATTTGGTGGGCTGGAGCTTGAAACCGGTTTGCTCTACACGGATGACAATGACTACTTGTTATCGGTTGGTGCCATGGTCCGCGGTGAAAGTGTCGATATGCCTATTATTGTTGGTGTAGGTGGCCGACTTTATTATGCTGATGTTGAACCCCATACCCTTGGCGCGCTGGCTATCGGTGGTGAAATCCTGGTTTCACCTGATAGCTGGGGTGGCTTTGGAATTGGCGCCTCGCTGTTTCATGCACCCAGCGTAACATCATATAGTGATGCTGAAAGCTTTACGGAATACAGCTTCTCCCTGAACTACCAGATTACTGCCCAGGCCAGTATTTATGTCGGCAGGCAGGTTATTGAAGCGGATATTGGAAGTCGAAATGATGTTGAACTGGAAGACGATACCTTTGTAGGTATTGATATGAGGTTCTAGATAATTTCTCAATGTACATGCCGCTGCTCTCATGCGGCGGTACATGTTTGCTGCTGAAAAATGCAAAATACCCGTGCCATATGTTTTGACCTGTTCTCCACGTTAATTAGTGTTGGCCAGGTACCGGAAACGGTTGGTGCTTTTACGGCTGATATTCTCGGAGTCGATCGGAAACGCTGGAATGAAGCATGTTTTGGTCCCTTGCATGAAATTCGCAAACCCAGTCAGCATCTGGACAACCTTCGACGCATGGCGCTCAGCCTGGATAGCTCGATACCTGAGCAACGTATTCAAGAAGCAACCGCAGCCCGTCAGGCGCGTTTTGACCATGCCCTTGAACATGGTGTGGAGGATCAGGTGCTGGAGTCATTGGGATCGCTCAAACAGGCGGGTTTTAAACTGGCACTCATTTCCAATGCTTCCAGTCCCGAGGTACAGGCCTGGCAGTACTCACCGCTGGCGGGTTATTTTGATGTTACCGTTTTTAGCTGTGAAACAGGTTTTTGTAAACCCGAGAGTGACATATATCACTATACCCTGGAGCAACTGGAAGAAGATGCAGGAGATTGCCTGTTTATTGGTGATGGTGGTAGTGAAGAACATTTAGGTGCTGCAAGGGTAGGGATGATGCCCATTCTGTTAAGTCATTATCTTGATGAACAGGAAACCCGGCAACGTCTAAACAAGTATCAGGGTGTTTTACACCGGCACATAGAGACCATGGATGAATTACTGGCGATTTTAAACCTTAAATTGCCTGAAAAATAACCAGATAATAAAAACCCCCTGACATTTCTGCCAGAGGGCCTTTATGCACGATGACCTGGTACTACTGGGCCATGTCTTTCAATGCTTTCAGAGGCTGAACTTTTACAACTGTACGGGCTGGTTTTGCCTTGAAGATAGTTGGTTCGCCGGTGAATGGATTAATACCTTTGCGAGCTTTAGTTGCGGGTTTGCGTACTGTTTTGACTTTCATCAAACCAGGTACAGTGAATACGCCTGCACCGTTACGTTTGATATGTGCGTGGATAATGTCAGTCAGTTCTTCGAAAACACGTACAACATCTTTCTTTTTTAGCTCGGTACGGTCTGCAATTTCAGTGTAGAGAGCTGATTTTGTCATTGGCTCCTTGATTGCTTTGATTTTTTTCGCTGGTGCGGCTTTTTTAGCAGCTTTTTTCTTTGCTGCTTTTTTCTTGGCTTTCTTTTTAGCGGCCATGATTGCTCCTGAAGTATTTTTGTTGAGTTATAAATTACTTATTAATAACTGGATTATTGGTACAATAACATAATGTAAATAGATTTAAACCTATTATACAAGCATTTTTCTGATTTTTTCTATTTTATTATTTTTTTATGAGTACAGCTAACGAATATTTTATTTGTTCACTTGAAGAGCTCGATTCTCCAGGAAGTAAGGCATTTAGCCTGGAACAGCATGGTCATAATATTGATGGTTTTGTTGTTCGGTATAAAGGTGGGGTTTCTGTGTATTTAAATCAGTGCCCTCATACAGGAGCCAGCCTTAACTGGCAGCCGGATCAGTTTTTAAGTTATGACGAAAGATATATCCAGTGCAGTATCCATGGTGCAATTTTTGAATTTCATGATGGCCTGTGTATACACGGGCCCTGTGCAGGTCAAAAATTGAAAAAATTAAAATATAGGCTTGATTCAGATCGCATTTTTGTGGAATTAGACCCTGAACAGAAGAATTTTCTTTAAAGACCAAGTAAAGTATGCCGATATCCGGGGCATAATATGATAAAAATTATATTAAAAATAAGGACTCTTCTCGCAGTCCTGAATTGGGATTCCTGAATGAACATGATCAGAACAAAACAACTTTTCATATTACTTATCCTGATACTGTGTAACAGTTTTACTGCAGCTGCAGAAACAGTGTACGTGAGTGATCAGCTGCGAGTCGGCGTACGACCAGAACCGGATAATGCCTATGCCCCGGTCGGTGTAGTTAAAACCGGTATGAAACTGGAAGTGCTGGATAGACAACAAGGTTTCAGGAAAATTAAGACAGAAGACGGTTTGACTGGCTGGATAAAAGACATTTATGTCGTTGAAAAACCACCGGCCATTATTACCCTGCAGGAAATGCAGGAGAAACAAACTACATTATCTGCCAGGGTAAAAGAAATGGAGGAAACGATTTCCTCTCTCGAGGGCACTAATAACAGTCTGAAGGTTCAGGTTGAGGAACTAAAGGAAGAACGTTCTCGATTACAGTCCCTACAGGCCAAATCAATTGCAAACCAGCAACAGTCAAAAAGTACCTGGTACTGGTGGTTACTGGTACTACTGGTGGTGCTCGTTGGCGCATTTGCCGGTGGCGTGCAATGGAACCGGCAACAGTCCATGAAACGCCTGGGCGGGCTGAGAATATAACCTGATGCACAGGCTTTTTATTATAAGCCTGGGATATGATTAAGTTTTATTTGTGATAGGGTTAACAGTTCACCCTGTATTTCGTTATTACTATCAGTTCGCTTTTTCCTGGAAAATATATAATATGTAGTTCTGGATATTTTCCTGACAGGGCTGTGAGCATATTTATTCCCGCTAAATATAATATAAGAACGAAGTGATGGATGACAACAAGCCTCTAAATATCGAAGTCTTAAAAAAATTTGAGCCACTTTCGACCTTGTCGAATGAGCGTCTTGCCGAACTTGCCGGGCTTACGTTCATGGAAGATCTAAACATGGGTGTTAACCTGTTTAGTGAAGGTGACATCGATGGTCAGACTGTTTACCTGGTTGAGGGTGATGTACAGATAAAATCTTCAGATGGCAGTATCGATATTGTAATTTCGGCCGGAAGTGAACCGGCCAAGTTTCCACTGGATGACAGCCAGCCACGCCAGACATCCTGCTTCGCTTTAAGTAAAGTTAAGGTATTACGTTTTGATAACAGCGTGCTTGATTACATGATGACGTGGGATCAACTGGCAGTCTCAGAAAATGTCCCCCCGGTTAATGAGCCAGGCAAGGCTGCAGAAAGTGGTGCTGACGAAAAACAGGCTGAAGCCACTCAACAAGTTCCGCCATACCAGGAATTCAGGGAAGCGACGGAAGGAGATAAAGGCTGGATTCGTAAGATGCGCCATATCATGGCATTTAAATCAATGCCACCAGCCAACATTAAACCCTTGCTGGAAAAAATGGAATCCATGGATGTGAAGAAAGGTGATGTCATTGTCAGGCAGGGTGAAGCGGGTGATTACTATTACGTGTTAACGGAAGGACAGGCCAGGGTAACCCGTATTATTGAACTGGCCAGGCTGGATGCGGGTACCAGTTTTGGTGAAGAGGCACTGATTTCAGAAAGTAAGCGTAACGCTTCTGTTACCATGATGACTGATGGCAACATCATGCGTCTATCCAAGGCAGACTTTGATGCCTTGTTAAAAGAACCACTGGTTGATCGTATTGCCCCGGATGATGCGCGGGTGCAGACGCTGAATAAAAAAGCCGTCTGGCTGGATGTGAGGCATGCCAAGGAATATCATTTCAGCAAACTACCCAAGGCAATCAATATCCCCCTGCATGAATTGCGCATGCGTCTGGATGAACTTGATAAGGATACTCATTATATTTGCTATTGCGGCACGGGTAAACGAAGTTCAGCCGCGGCATTTCTTTTAAGGCAACATGGTTATAACGCCAGTGTTTTGAATGGCGGTATACAGACCATGGCGAAAGACCTGGTTAAATAATCCCTGATTCTTTTTAATAATTTCATTCCTTACAGGGTGACTGAAAACACTGTACTGTAATTCCGGGAAAATCAGATCAGATGCTGTTGAGCAAACTTAACTCCCGGGGATGCGGTGTCATATAAAAAGAATTATTAATATACGGATCCGGGCTTTTACGAAAATGATGTTTAAGTAAGGTTACGGGTACGATCAAAGGTAGCTCACCCTTACTATAACGTTCTATAGTTTCACTTAATTCAAGCTTGTCATCACTATCCAGCTCTTTTTTCAGGTAACCCTGTATATGTTGAAGTACATTGACGTGATTACCCCGGGTAGCGATTATTTTGAGTGAATCCATCAATTGTCCCAGGTATTGTTCGGCTATCATTTCAACATTATCCTGGTTTAGATCGGCGAGTAATCTTCCCAGTTTTCGCACATCATTCTGATTGTGACTCATGATAATAAGTTTATGTTGAGCGTGAAAATCTGTTAATGCCTTTGGGTTTATTCCCCCGGTCTGCATGTCCTTCCATCGCGCATACACATAAACTCGCTTAATAAAGTTTTCACGTAGCCTGGCATCACCCAGACGGCCTTCTTCTTCAACCGGCAGGTTTGGAAAGTTTTGCATCATCCGGGCAGCATATATTCCCTGCCCGGTACGTTCCGGCATGTTGTTTTTATAAAGTTTAACGCGTTCCATGCCGCAGCTTGGCGAGTCCTTTTTCAGGATATAACCGCAAATATCCTGTTGCCAGTATTGTTGTTTGTCAGCACTTTTTTTCAGACGTTCCGTGACATCCTGCCGAGGATCTTTTACACCAACACAGTGGATTTGCTCATCAATCCATTCAAGGCGTATCGGTGCACGCGGAATTCCCATACCGATATCGACTTCCGGACAGAAAGGTATGAATTCAAAGTGCTGGCCGAGGGTAGATTCGATATAACTATGTCGTTTGTGGCCACCATCATAGCGGACTTCGTGGCCCAGTAAGCAGCTGCTTATACCAATCTGTATTTTCTTATTCGACATTACTTTAATACACCTGGAGGATATTCCTGTTTTACGTTGAATAACATTGTCTTGATTTTACTTACGAAACTAGGAATTAACAAAAGTTATTAACACGACAGCAATCATCAGCGACAGCCAGAATATTGTAGCGATAAGCAGGGCTACCTTTGTCACTACAGATAATAATAATGATGAATTTTTCAGCCTGCTGTGGATCTGCTGAACGGTAAACATTGCCCCGGTTATACCCAGAAGAGTTAATATTATTTCAATCCATGTTCCTGCCAGTATCGAGTTAGCGATATGAACTATATCTACCCAGAGATGATGAGCTAATTCAATCACTTTAGTAACTTCCTTATTTACACCCTTTATGATTTACCAGCTGACTATAGCATGTCAGCTAACAGGATATTATGGGCTGGGGTTAGATATTTCCTGATGCACCGCTTCAATATCATCAAGTGCTTCGTCAGATAATTTAATCTCAATACTGTTAATATTTGTTTCTAATTGTTTCATGCTGGTCGCACCTATAATGGTACTGGTTAAAAATGGCCTTGTGTTAACAAACGCCAGCGCCATTTGTACCGGGTCCAGGTCGTGTTTTTTCGCCAGTAACACATATTTTTCTGTCGCACTGATAGCTTGCGGATTAGAATAGCGGGTGTAGTCTGGCCACCTGGTAATGCGAGCACCTTCAGGGTTATGGTTGTTTAAATATTTTCCTGATAGCACCCCGAAACCAAGTGGTGAATAGGCCAGTAAACCACATTGCTCACGCCAGGATATCTCAGCCAGACCAACTTCGTAACTTCTGTTTAACAGGTTATAGGGGTTCTGTATACTTACAAGTTTGGGCAGGCCAAGTTCCTCGGCGATCCTTAAAAAAGACATTACCCCCCAGGGTGTTTCATTGGATAAACCTATATAACGTATCTTGCCGGCAGTAACATGTTCCTGTAATGCTTCGAGGGTTTCCACGATAGGGGTAAAATGATCTGAAGTTGCCGTGTAGCCAAGTTGACCGAAGAAATTAGTATTTCGTTCCGGCCAGTGAAGTTGGTAAAGATCGATATAATCGGTCTGCAGACGCTGTAAACTGTCATTCACGGCTTTTTCAATATTGGCCTTATTAAACTTTGTTTTGCCATCACGAATATGTGGTATCCAGTTTTCTCCGGGGCCGGCAATCTTGGATGCCAGAATAATCCTGTCCCGTTGACCTCGTGCCCTGAACCATTCACCGATAATTTTTTCGGTGCTGCCATAGGTTTCGGCCCTTGGTGGTATGGAATACAGCTCGGCAGTATCAAAAAAATTCACTCCCTGTTCGAGGGCGTAGTCCATTTGTACAAAAGCTTCGTCACGCGTATTTTGTTCACCCCAGGTCATGGTGCCCAGGCAAATTACACTGACATCAATGCCAGTATTTCCAAGTTCTCTGTATTCCATAATTTATCTATAAATGATGTTCTTCCAGTTGTTCCCTGATATTAATTTTTAGCTGATCAATGTCCTTGCACTGCCGCAAAGCAACATCATCAAGCAGGGTAGTTAGTATATGATCAGTTTCTATGAATATAACAGGTAGCAGGGTATGACTTAAGTCCGGGTATTTCCTGATGAACTCGTCCCGGTGTAAAAACTCCAGTTCGTGATCCAGCCCGTGAAGGAATTCACTCCATTCTTTACGCATGGAGAAGTAGCCATGCGTTAAGTCACAAAGCGGGCAGTTATAGGTCTGGGGTGAAAATACTTTATGGCCAATATCTGTAAGGGTATTAAACAAGCCGCTATCGGCATTGTAAACGAATATGATTTTAGTTTTATGATGATTGCTTTGTGGCATTTCTGAGTATTTTCATAATGAGTAAAATCCAGGGTGTCCCATGTAAAAATAGATCAAAAATATCAAGCGGGCGAGTCAGGGTCCCTGATGAAAGCATTTTCAGTTTTTCCCATACATGGGGTTCCGGCGTAAACGGAGCCAGCCCCAATGTCAGGGCTACAAGTAATAATGTAGTAGTCGGAATTTTATCAAGCCAGTTCATTGTCATATTCTATACAAATAGTGTCAGCACACCGGTATACCCATAAAGCTGGTTACCGGCAATTTCACCGTTGGCGTAAAAACCAACCAGGCTGATATCACCCAGTACCTCACTAATCATTTTCAGCTCCCGGGAGTTTTCACCAAACAACCCCTGGCCACGACCCAGGCAGGAAATGTACAGGGCACCTTTTACTTTCTGGTTACCAAGACGTTGTTTAATGTTTTCCAGCATGCGTTGCATATCTTCAACGGCGCTTTGTCCATCACGTCGACAGAATAATATTTGTGTCCCGGGTTTCATGTTTTCGCCAATAGCCAGCATGCCCTGATCTTCGTTGAGACCGACAATAGTACGAACCAGGTAATCACCGGTATCACTACCTTTAACGGGAAAGCCGGCAAAGATATAGCCGGCAGCACGATCGATATCACGTGCCAGTACTTCGCCAATGTCCTGCTTGAACACATCCAGTGCCGGTTTGTTATCAATAGTAATAGCCATGTGGGCATCACAGTCAGTCAGGTTATGGGTAGGACCAATGGGTGAACATCCCTGGCTTAATCCGGTCAGTACCGGCACATCATCGTTAAACACGACCCCCGATATTTGTCCTTCGGTGATGGAGTCGGCGATCTGGTACATATGGGAAGCTGATGAAGTCAGTCCACCAGCAAGATATCCATTACCCAGTTGTTCAGGTAGCTTTTCAATCAGCTCTGTAAGCTGGCCATTGCGTGGGTCTCCATGGATCAGCGCAAAGCGTACCCCGGTAAAGGCATCGTTGTCTTCCGTTTTCAGGTGTTGGGTATCTTCTGCATGGTGAAAGATGGTGAAACTGTCTTCGGGAAACTGGGCGGCCATGAGTACGATAGCCGGTTGCTCGTAGTATTCATGATTGGTACAGCAGATTGCCTGCCCTATGGAACCAATCCAATGGGGAATGCCAGTATGTTCTTTCAGGTAGCGCAGGATATCACCCAGTTCACTTGCCAGTGCATCGGTGATATAAACAAAGGCAAGGTTGGCATCGCTGCAATCATCTAACTGTTGAATACAGTCCTGGGTAATGGTTTGCCAGTCATCACCGGTGGCATGTGCGAGTCTGAATGTGTCCATTTATTACAAGGTCTCATAGTTGCAGGGAGACCGATCCTATCATGCGAAGATGCAGAGAAAAGCCCTCAAAAGGAATAGAAACAAAAAAAGCCGGGTTTTGCTAAACCCGGCCTTCATATAAGGTTAAGGAAAATTGATTAACCTTTCTTTTGTTCCAGCATCATCTGGATCTTCGGACCCAGGATCAGTTCCATGGCAAAGCCCATCTTGCCGCCCGGCACCACGATAGTATTCGGACGAGACATAAACGAGTTCTCGATCATATTCAGCAGGTGAGGGAAGTCCACACCAAACTCTTTGGGCTTACGGAAGCGGATAACGATAAAGCTTTCATCAGGTGTTGGAATATCACGTGCGATAAAAGGATTGGAGGTATCCACGGTTGAGACACGCTGGAAGTTCACATCTGTTTTTGAGAACTGTGGGGTAATGTAATTTACATAATCCGGCATGCGGCGCAGGATGGTATCAACAATCACTTCCGCATCGTAACCACGCTCGGCGTTGTCACGGAAGATTTTCTGGATCCATTCGAGGTTAACGATAGGTACGACACCCACGCCCAGGTCAACGTGCTGTGCAACATCGGAATTTTCTGTTTTAGCCAGGCCATGTAGGCCTTCGTAGAACAACAGGTCAGTTGATTCCTTGATATCTTCCCATGGTGTGAATTGACCAGGGTTCAGGTCGGTACCCAGGCGGGCATTATGCTCGGCAGCTTCTTCATCACTGTGCAGGTAGTAGCGACGTTGGCAACTGCCTGTTTTGGCATAAGATTCAAATGTTTCAGCCAGCTTGTCAAAGTGGTTGGCGTTTTCACCGAAGTGGCTGAAGAACTTGTTACCCTGTTCTTCTTCTTTGGCCATTTGTTCTTTCATCGCGGCACGATCGTAGCGGTGATAGCTGTCACCTTCGATAATCAGTGGCGTAATTTCCTCGCGATGGAAAATATGTTCAAAGGCGCGTTTTACAGTGGTAGTGCCCGCACCGGATGAGCCCGTAACGGCAATAACAGGATGTTTAGCAGACATGCTTGCTCCTTAAAATAACTAAAAATATAAATTCTTGTGGCTTAATTGTGTTGGTAGTTAATGCGGGCCCCATGCCGCTATGTCGGGTCCGGGCCTCTTCTCAGCCGAGCCGCGTATTTTACTGGAATTTGACCCTGAAAGTCGAAAAAACTACCTATTGAGACATAAATGGCATCAATTTGCGCAATTTTGAGGCTAAAATCCGCAAACTGGTTAAAAATTAGCCTTGTTCGCGGGCAATTGCACGGTAACCAATATCGTTCCGGTAGAAAACGCCATCCCAGTGAATCTGTTTGGCAACTTCGTAGGCTTTTTGCTGGGCCTCGGAGACACTGGTACCCAGTCCCACGGCACATAATACCCGGCCACCGCTGGTGACAACATTACCCTCTTTTTCCGCTGTGCCGGCGTGAAAGACCTTGCTGTCAGCCGTTTCTTCAGGAATGCCGGTTATGACCTTTCCCTTGGCATAGTCGCCCGGGTAACCGCCAGCGGCCAGTACCACGCCCATTGAGGCACGCTCGTCCCACTCGGTACTGCACTGGTCCAGCTTGCCATCCAGGGCGGCATTACATAGCGCAACCAGGTCTGATTTGAGTCGCATCATAATGGGCTGGGTTTCCGGATCGCCAAAGCGGCAATTATATTCGATGACTTTGGGTGCACCATCAGCCGTAATCATCAGGCCAGCATAAAGAAAACCGGTATAGGGATTTCCTTCTGCTGCCATCCCTTCCACGGTGGGTTCGATGACTTCCTTCATAATGCGATCATGGATTTCAGGTGTTACCACGGGAGCCGGGGAGTAGGCACCCATGCCACCGGTATTGGGCCCGGTATCACCTTCTCCAACGCGTTTATGATCCTGCGAGGTTGCCATCGGTAGAATATGTTTACCATCAACCATCACGATGAAGCTGGCTTCTTCACCTTCAAGAAACTCTTCGATCACCACGCGATGACCGGCTTCACCAAAGGCATTCCCCGCCAGCATGTCTTTTACAGCAGCAATCGCCTCCTCTTCAGTCATGGCAACAATGACACCTTTACCAGCAGCCAGGCCATCGGCCTTGATCACAATGGGAGCACCCTGTTGCCTGATATAAGCAAGCGCCTGGTCGGTGTCAGTGAAATTCTGGTATGCCGCGCTGGGAATGTTATGACGTGCCAGGAAGTCCTTGGTGAATGCCTTGGAGCCTTCCAGTTGTGCAGCATTTTTTGATGGTCCAAAACAACGCAGCCCGGCTTTTTCAAAAGCATCTACCACGCCGATAACCAGCGGCGCTTCCGGACCGACGATGGTCAGATCAATGTTTTCGTTTCTGGCAAATTCGAGGAGTTTGTCGATCTCCTCTGCACCGATGGCAACGTTTTCCAGTTTGGGTTCATGGGCAGTACCGGCATTGCCCGGGGCAACATAGACTTTTTCTACGTTAGCTGATTGCGCAGCTTTCCAGGCCAGTGCATGTTCACGACCGCCACTTCCGATTACCAGTACTTTCATCGACATTGCCCGTGTTGTTTAAGTGATAAATCAGGGCTGCGACTATGCCTGATCCATTTCCGAGGGTCAATTAAAGGCCGGGCCTAGTGATGGTTTTCGCGTTGTTGCTTGTTGTGGTGACGCATGTAGCGGGTGGTTTCATAAATACCCATGGCCAGCTCACGCATCTTGTTATTTATGTCCGGGTGCTGCTGACTGATATCATCGCGCGGTTTGTCAGAATGCGTGTCATACAGGTGCAGGTTTTTGCCGTCGGTATACATTGTCAGGTAATAACGATCCCCCACCAGGCCTATGTAAGGAATACGGGTTTGTTCAACAACAAAAGCGTACCGATAATCCGCGTGTTGCTTGTCTAGTAAATCACGGCCAATGGTAGTGAGGGTATGGGGTTTGGCAATCAAGCCCGTCAGCGTCGGTAAGATATCAACTTCACTGGCAGGATAATCAATTTTTTCTGCTGCCAACAGGCCGGGAGCATAGAACACCAGTGGTACATGCAGGCTGGTCAGCCCCAGCTGGTTTTCAAACTCCTTGTTATGTTCACCGCCATAGCCGGCAATACCGTGATCACCAAAGAAAATGAAAATGGTATTATCAAACCACTTTTGTTGCCTGG
>JARRJY010000036.1:6372-13257 GCA_037388705.1 Gammaproteobacteria bacterium | reverse complement strand
TAACGGAATGAATTGTATTCCTCGTTGGAACTGAACCCATAACGTTTTAATTCTTCTTCACTATGCTGTTGAAGTTTGAAGCCACGATTGTCCTCGGGAATCGTGTAAGGACGATGATTTCCGGAGGTCTGGATAATGGCGAAGAAAGGCTTGTCCTGTTTATTAAAGACCTGGGTTGCTTCCTCAAACAGGTGCAGGTCAGAGATACCCCAGACATCAACCCGTTCAGCTTTGTAACTGCCTTCTTCAAAAATCTTCAGGCCATTGATGTTATGGGAAAGCAGGCCACGAATGTTACCCCAGCTGGCACTACCACCGAGGAAATACATTTTTTCATAACCTTCAAGGGTGTTAATTAATACTTTCTGATCAACGATTAATGGATTACGGGAAGAGGTTTTGCGTCCTTCGATGTCGGGTAAGCCGGTAATCGCTGTGAATACCGAACGCGCCGTACCGGTTGAAGGTGTATAAAAGCGCCTGAAGTACAGACTGTCATTGGCAATCGCGTCAAAGTTAGGTGTCGGGTTTAACGGGTTTCCCGATAAGCCGGTTTTGTAATGCGCAAACGATTCCAGGAAAACCATCACGACGTTCGGTTGTTTTTCATGTAACTTACCGGTTGCCGTAACCTGGCGTTGATAATTCAGGCGCTCCTTGTTTTTATCGGTAACACCCAGATATTCGCTGATCGTATCGTAGTATTTCTGCGTGGTTTTTATGTCATAGCCACTGTTTTTGTTTTTAATAGTTTCAAAGAAATATAAAACAGGGTTAAGGGTGACAGACGGTGCAAACTCATGGGTAGTGGCAAAAGCATCACTCCAGCGCAGCGGGTAATAGGAAAACTTGCCATACATCCCAAATATAATCAGAAAAGTTGCACAAGTACCAATAACCACCCGTTTGAATTTTCCACGCCGTGGTGGTTCGCTATTTGCGACACGGTTAAAAATATAATAAATAAACCAGGTATAGCCGGCGGTTAACAATACCAGTAACAAAATCAGCCCGATTACCGGGTACGTCTGCCAGACCATTTGCATGGAGATGGTAAAGTTGGCGAGGAAGCGTAACACGGTCGCATCCAGTGGCCGGTGTAAATAGGCAAAGTGGGCAAAGTCGATAAAGTAAAATAGTAATAAAACGACAAAGGCCAGAACAAAGTAACTCTTCCAGAACAGTTTCGCCGCTGTCGTTCTAAACGGGTTAAACCAGCGAATGCCACTGGTGAGAAAGAAAGGCAACATGATCAGGAGTACCAGTCGCAAATCAAACTTCAGACCCACATACAGTGAATATAACAGTTCATTGGTAGGGACCGGATCAGTGGGATTTGAAAAATAACTCCAGAAAACCAGTCTGAAAGCACTCAGTAGTGCTACGGTAAATAAAGTGACATAAATAAGAAACTGGTACTGGCGTGGGAACTTTTGCATGTTTTTGTATGTCTTGTGTCAAAGCGTGCTTATAATAGAATAAGTGTTATTGAGTTGTAAAATCCAATTAAGTTCAGGCAAATGATTTTAAAATATGATCTTTAAGCGAATCTTAAGAGTTACCGGTTATCTATTTCTGGCTTTCATTGTTATCCTTGCGATTGGTCGACTGGTACAAAAAACCCTGGACAGTATTTATGTTGGTGAGCGTGCACCGTACCTGCAAATGCCCGCACCTGATGCCATGAGCTTACGCTGGCAATCAGCAGAAGATTATAAAGGCCAGGTACAGCTTGGTATGCGACCTGAATCGCTAAACCCGGATAAAACAGAGAATCATCCTGGTGAGCAGCACGAGATACGGCTGAGAAACCTGAAACCGCTTACCCGTTATTACTACAGTGCAGGTGACGAGGATAAACCAGTTTACACAGGTAATGATTACTGGTTCGTGACACCACCGAAAACTGGTGAAGATGTCCCGGTACGTTTCTGGGTGACCGGCGACCAGGGACAGAAGGGCATGATTCAGCAGGATGTGCGTGATGCCATGTTGCAATGGCTGGATGAGAATCCGCGCATCGGGCGTGCCTACCTGGATTTCTGGTTAACCACCGGGGATAACGCTTACCGCTCAGGTAGCAACCAGCAATTCCAGGAAGCTTTTTTTGAACCGTACAAAAATATTTTAAGGAATGTTCCGGTCTGGCCGGCTTATGGAAACCATGACGCGCGTCGCTGGGCCTTTTTCAACATTTTCAGTTTGCCAACCCAGGCAGAATCCGGCGGCGTGCCATCAGGTACCGAGCATTATTATTCCTTTGATTACGCCAATATTCATTTCATCTTCCTGGATTCACAGGATAGTGATCGTGACAAGGGCAGTAACATGGCGAAATGGCTGACAACGGATCTGAAAGCCAATTCTCTGCCCTGGACGGTTGCCGTATTTCACCATCCCCCATACACCAAGGGATCGTATGATTCAGATGACCCTCATGACAGTGGTGGGCGTCATTTTGAAATGCGCGAAAACATTGTGCCGATCCTGGAACACTATGACGTGGACCTGGTGATAACCGGCCACAGCCATGTATATGAACGGTCACATTTTATGACCTGCCATTATGGTGATTCATCCACCCTGAAAGAGGCGATGCTGCTCGATAAAGATCGCCAGTTTGAAAAACCACCGGGGAAACATTCTAACCAGGGTACGGTGTACGCGGTGGTAGGTTCATCTTCAAAAGCCAACCGGGGGCCACTGGATCACCCGGTTATGGATGTGGCCAAAAGTGAAACAGGTTCCATGGTGATTGATGTCAATGGTAATGAACTGGTCGCGCGTTTTATCAATCACGACGGGGCTGAAACAGATAAGTTCACCATGAAAAAAGTTCCGGGGATGAAGGTCAGGGATAACCGATCCTTGTGTCAATAAAGACTGGTTTGCAAATTAAAAAAGGGAAGCTGTGCTTCCCTTTTTTAATTGGTGCAAGTTTTTACTAGTGACGGAAATGACGCATACCGGTGAACACCATGGCAATATTGTGTTCATCAGCGGCGGCAATCACTTCTTCATCACGCATCGAACCACCGGGTTGAATCACCGCGGCGATGCCGGCTTCAGCGGCCTGGTCGAGTCCATCACGGAACGGGAAGAAAGCATCACTGGCCATGACCGAGCCGGGTACTTCAAGTCCTGCATGCTCCGCTTTAATGCTGGCTATACGTGCCGAGTTAACACGACTCATCTGCCCGGCACCGACACCAATGGTCATGTTGTTCTTGCCGTAAACAATGGCATTGGATTTTACAAACTTGGCCACCTTCCAGCTGAACATCAGGTCCTGCATTTCCTGTTCTGTAGGTTCGCGCCTGGTAACGACTTTTATTTCGTTGGTGAGTAACAGGTCGGCATCCTGGACCAGTAGTCCGCCATTAACGCGCTTGAAGTCATATCGTGACGCTGCTTCAGCCGGCCACATACCACACTCCAGCAGGCGTACATTTTTCTTTGCGGCCACGACATCAATCGCTGCCTTGCTTACAGTTGGCGCAATAATGACTTCTACGAACTGGCGTTCAACAATTGCGCTGGCGGTTTCACCATCCAGTTCCTGGTTAAAGGCAATAATGCCACCGAAGGCGGATTCAGGATCGGTACTGTAGGCCTGGTCATAGGCTTCCAGTAAATTAGTGCCGATGGCGACACCGCACGGGTTGGCGTGTTTGACGATCACACAGGCCGGCGCACCGTCGAACTGTTTGACACACTCCAGTGCGGCATCGGTATCACCGATATTGTTATAGGAAAGTTCTTTGCCCTGGATTTGTTTTGCTGTAGAAATACTGGCTTCCTTGTTACCAGCTTCCACGTAAAAAGCGGCTTCCTGGTGTGGGTTCTCACCGTAGCGCATTTCCTGTGCTTTAACATACTGGGTATTAAAGGTACGCGGGAAGGCAGTGTTTTCACCGCACTGGGTGATTTTGCCCAGGTAGTTGGCAATGGCACCATCATACCTGGCAGTGTGCTCAAAGGTTTTTACGGCCAGGTCGAAACGCGTCGCCGGTGTTACTGCTCCATCATTGTCTTTCATTTCATCCAGTACCCGCTGGTAGTCTGCGGCATCCACTACCACGGACACCGAGGCATTATTTTTAGCTGCGGATCGCAACATGGTGGGACCACCAATATCGATGTTTTCAATGGCCATCGGCAAAGTACAATCATCACGTGCAATGGTTTGTTCAAACGGATACAGGTTTACCACCACCATGTCGATAGGTGGAATATCATGTTCAGCCATCACAGCGTCATCAGTACCACGACGACCCAGCAGGCCACCGTGTACCTTGGGGTGGAGGGTTTTAACCCGGCCATCCATCATTTCCGGGAAACCGGTGTAATCAGAGACTTCTATAACTGGAATGTTATTGTCTGCCAGCAGCCTAGCAGTACCACCTGTTGACAGAATTTCTACGCCAAAGTCGTTGTGCAGGCTTTGGGCAAATTCAACAATACCGGATTTATCCGAAACACTGATCAGTGCACGAGCTATTTTCGACATGATACTTACCTGAAGAATTGATATGTGGAAAATCAAACGGGGGAGCTTAAATAAACTCCCCCGTTTAATGATGTTGTTAACTTACTGGTGTAAGCCGTACATCTTGAGTTTTTTACGAAGAGTACCGCGATTGATACCCATCATTTCAGCGGCCTTGCTCTGGTTACCGCGCGTATATTCCATTACTGAGCGGAATAATGGTTCTTCTATTTCAGATAAAACCATTTGATAAAGATCATTTGTAATATCACCTTCCAGGTTTTTAAAATAATCTTTCATTGCATCTTCAACGCAAGCTCTTAATGGCTTATTTGCGTTGTTGTCTTCCTTGTCACGGATAGCAAATGCCATTGCCGCGTCCATCATGGCTGCTTCACTCATGCTGCCAATTCCCCCGTTGTTAATAGTTGTTCAAAAAATTGATAGGTTAGGTCCAGTTGCTCAGCTTTGGATTCAACATGATTCACGGTCTGGCGGAATGCCGCGCCATGACGCTGACCCTTGCTGTACCAACTGATGTGTTTACGAGCGATACGCACCCCTGCGTATTCGCCATAAAAATCGTAGAGGTTGTTCAGGTGACCGATGAGAATATCACGGATTTCTTGCAGTGATGGTTCAGCCAAATATTCACCTGTTTTCAGGTAATGATCTACTTCGCGGAAAATCCAGGGTCGCCCCTGTGCGGCGCGGCCAATCATCACCGCATCGGCATTGGTGTATTCCAGTACAAACCGGGCTTTTTCCGGTGTTGAAATGTCACCATTGGCAATCACCGGAATGTTCAGCTGTTGTTTAACATCAGCGATGGTGTCGTATTCGGCATCGCCCTTGTATTGATCCGCCCGGGTACGGCCATGTATTGCCAGGGACTGAATGCCGGAGTCTTCCGCAATACGTGCAATAGTCGGCGCATTGCGGTTTTGTACATCCCAGCCGGTGCGAATTTTCAGGGTAACGGGAATATCCACGGCATTTACCACGGCTTCAAGGATATCAGCGACCAGTTTTTCATCGCGCATTAGCGCCGAACCTGCCAGCACGTTACAAACTTTCTTTGCCGGGCACCCCATGTTGATATCAATGATCTGCGCGCCTTTTTCAGCGTTAAATTTTGCGGCTTGTGCCATCATCTGCGGATCAGTTCCCATGATTTGTACTGAACGGGGATCGGTTTCACCATCATGGTTGGCGCGGCGCCTGGTTTTTTCGCTGCCCCACAACAGTGAGTTACTGGAAACCATTTCGGACACAGCCAGGCCTGCCCCCATCGAGCGGCATAACTTACGGAATGGCAGATCTGTCACACCAGCCATTGGCGCAAGAACAAGATTATTGGCTAACTTGTAAGGTCCGATTTGCATATTTAAAAAAAGATTTTTAGTTTTTCTATCCGCAGTCGCTACATCATATTCTGCAGGGGGAATCGATCATACATTTTCCGGGCTGGTTATAAAAGCAACAAATTTATTTTTCTGCTCTTGTATTCCGATCAAAGCTGCGCTAGGCACCGGTGAGTGTTTGAGTATTATGATGTATTAATTTACAGGAATTTGAACTCAAAATTGATGGCGGCACTGCCTGGATCCATTACTTCGAGTGCAATGTGTACCGGAACGTTAGGTTTCATTTGTAAAAACGGATGGTAAAGGTCACCTAGATACTCTTGCGGATAAAAAATTCGCTGAGCAACAGTATCACCGGTTACATCAGAAAGTGTGATCTGAATTTTGGGGTAACGTTGTGCAAAGTTAGCACGGTTTATAATGGCTGCCTTGATTAACAGCGCACTTTTGGTGGTAGGATGCTGACTGATATTGCGACTCATAAGATCAATTTGATGAACATCAAGCCGCCTTGAGTCACGACATGGCAGTGTCTTACAGAGGTTGATCAATGTTGGCTGTAAGCCAGGGTACATATTTACCAGGTCAGCACTGCGAAACATGACTACCTGTAAAGCAAGTATCAAAACTAACAAAACGATTGAGCCAGAAATGGTTAACCACTTCATACCGGTGCGTGGTAACAGTTCTTCAATACCGATGGAGTCACGAATTCTTAACGGTACCTCATCATGTTGACCAATTTTATGGCCAATATTCATTTCTTCAGCTGCTTCTAACACGATGTTTTCGCCTTCCTGGAAGGGAGAACTAAATTCAGGTTGTATAGAGAGTTCAGGAGTAACCGGTTTTGCTTCTTCTTTGTCTTCAGTTGCAGGCACGGATGGTGCAGGAGGCTCAGCCGCTGGTGCTTCCAGGCCTTTTAAAATAGCGTTATTTATTTCCTGTCTTTCTTTTTCATCATCACTTAATTCAGATGAAGGGGAGTGTATGACTTCGTCAAAATCATCCCATCCACCAGGCAAGCTT
>JARRJY010000036.1:0-6290 GCA_037388705.1 Gammaproteobacteria bacterium | reverse complement strand
GGTTTTTCAATCGCCAGGTTTAATTGTGCATTCACCTCGTCGAGGATACCGGACGCACTTTCATCGGAAATTAATTCCTCGGCACGATCATCATCCAGGTAATCAGACATGTGTTTCATGAAGTCACTGTCTTCGCCTTCATCTTCCAGTAGTTCCGCTGTAACAGGTTCCGGTTCAGGCAGTACTTCACCTTGATCGCGTAGCACGATATCGACACCACCTTGCTCATCCGTTTCATCATCACCAAACAACCAGGCATCTTCCTCGTCATCGTCTTCAAACTCGGAACTGATATCGGAATCAGAGCCCAGGTTAATCATCTGCCAGTCTTCTTCGTCGATACCTGAAGGTGGTTTAATGGAGGGGATATCTTCATCCAGCAGTTCATCGGTGCTGAATTCTTCTTCCTCGTCCAGCCAGTCATCGCTTTCTTCGGGCAACTCACCACTGATATCAAGGATATCGTCCCGTTGAAAAACGGTTTCTTCCGGGATTGCCGGAACAGCTTCTTCCGGCCGGGTCTCTGGCTGGGATATTGGAGGAGGAACAGGCGCAGCGGCAGGTTTCGGTAGCTCATTGAGCAATGTGCCCTGTGCGTTATAGATATGATTACACTTACCACAACGCACTTTACCCCTGGCAGCAGCCAGTTGTTTTTCACTGATGCGAAACAGGGTTCTACATGAAGGGCACTGGGTATACATCTGATGGCGTTCCGTCACACCTAATATAGTGATTTGTTATGTTCAGTCTATGTATAAAGTATAAATCATTACACGAAGAAGCAGAAATCAGGCTTTTCTTGTGCCTGACAGGCAAATCCACTCATCCTGTTGCTGATAAAGTTCGATATCAAAATTGTCCTGGTAGGCACGGATGATTTCATCTTTCTGGCTTTCGATAACCCCGGATAATACCAGTTGACCATGGGCAGCAGTTAGACGGGCAAACAGGGGGGCAAGTTCCGTTAACGGCCCGGCCAGGATATTGGCCATCAGGATATCTGCCTGTATATCCGGGAAATCACCCGGCAGCATCGTCTCGATCCTATCAGTCACCTGGTTTTTCCCGGCATTATCGTTTGTCGCCAGCAGCGCCTGCGGGTCTATGTCCGTTGCCCAGACTTTTTCAGCACCGGTCAGGGCCGCTGCGATGGCGAGTATTCCCGAGCCACAGCCATAATCGATCACGGTTTTACCGCTGGCAGGGTGGGCATCCAGCCAGTTCAAACACATCGCCGTGGTAGGATGGGTACCGGTACCAAAAGCCAGGCCCGGATCCAGGTGTATATTAATGGCATCAGGCTCAGGTGGCGCGTAACCGCCCGGAATGATCCATAGCTTTCTGCCAAACTGCATGGGTTTAAAGTTATCCATCCAGGCCTTGACCCAGTCCTTATCTTCCAGGGGGTTAAGTTGCCAGGCTGGAAATTCATCGTCTTTCCATGAGGATTGTATTTGTCGGATTATGTCATCAATGTTGGCATCGGCCTCGAATAAACCGATGACATAAGTCGAAGACCACAGAGGCGTAGTACCGGGTGGGGGTTCGAATAATGGCTGGTCCGCGGCGTCCTGCATAGTGACAGCACTGGCGCCCGCTTCGTTAAGCAAGTCTGCTAATGCATCAGCCGTTTCGGGCGTTGCATGGAGTTTGAGTTGTAGCCAGGGCATGAAGGTTTGTAAGGGTAAAACAAAACTGGCAGGAAGTGTTCCTGCCAGTGAGTGTTTTATTTTTTCGCTTTTTGTTCCAGCAGTTTTTCCAGGTAATGGATATTGGTACCGCCCTGTTTGAAGGCACCGTCATTGAACAATTCCTCCTGAAGCGGAACATTGGTTTTTATCCCATCAATGACGACTTCGCTTAGCGCAATGCGCATACGTGCCATTGCCACGTCTCGCGTCGGACCATAGGAAATCAGTTTTCCTATCATCGAATCATAATAGGGTGGCACCTTGTAACCATTATATATGTGCGTATCAACACGAATACCCATACCGCCCGGTGCATGGTATGACTTGATGGTTCCGGGACTAGGCATAAAGTTTACCGGGTCTTCCGCGTTCAAACGACATTCCATGGCATGACCACGGATGACAATATCGTCCTGTTTGTAAGACAGTGGCTCACCCGAGGCAATCAGCAGTTGTTCCTTAACAATGTCGACACCGGTGATCATTTCTGTGACCGGGTGTTCTACCTGGACACGGGTATTCATTTCAATGAAGTAGAACTCGCCATCTTCGTACAGGAATTCAAACGTACCGGCACCACGGTAACCGATATCGACGCAGGCATTGGCACAACGCATACCAATTTCCTGGCGCAGTTCTTCACTGATACCGGGCGCTGGCGCTTCTTCAATGACCTTCTGGTGACGACGTTGCATGGAACAGTCACGTTCACCAAGGTGAATCGCGTTGCCATGTTCATCAGCCAGTACCTGGATTTCCACGTGGCGAGGATTGCCGAGGAATTTTTCCATGTACACCACGTCATTGTTAAAGGCGGCGCCCGCTTCGGCTTTTGTTAAGGAAATAGAATCCAGTAACGTGGCTTCACTATGTACCACGCGCATACCCCGGCCACCACCACCGCCGGCAGCCTTGATAATAATCGGGTACCCGATGTCACGGGCAAGTTGCCGGTTACGTTCATCATTGTCATCCAGCGGGCCATCAGAACCAGGTACCGTTGGCACGCCGGCTTTTTTCATTGCCTTGATAGCTTCTACCTTGTCGCCCATCATGCGGATGGTTTCCGGCCGGGGACCAATAAAGGTAAAACCACTTTCGATCACGCGTTCCGCAAAGTCTGCGTTTTCAGACAGGAAGCCGTAACCGGGGTGAATACCGACCGAGTCAGTAACTTCAGCCGCACTGATCACAGCAGGAACATTCAGGTAGCTTTCAGATGAAGGCGCCGGGCCAATACAGACGTGCTCGTCAGCCAGGCGCACATGTTTTAAATCACGATCGGCGTCGGAATGCACCGCTACCGTTTTGATGTCCAACTCGCGGCAGGCACGCAAAATACGCAACGCTATCTCGCCACGGTTGGCTATAAGTACTTTATCCATCATAGCGATATTCTTTTATTCGATAATGAAGATTGGCTGGTCGTATTCAACCGGCTGACCATTTTCAACCAGGACAGCTTTAATCACGCCAGCTTTGTCGGCTTCAATCTGGTTAAGCATTTTCATCGCTTCGATAATGCAAAGCGTATCACCCACGTTGACGGATTTGCCTACTTCAGTAAATGGCTGGGCGCCGGGTGAAGGTGCTCGGTAAAAGGTACCGACCATGGGCGACTTCACGGCATGGCCACTGATTTCAGCAGGTGTCTCTGATTCGGCCGCGGTTTCAGCAGGTGCCGGGGCAGCTGCCGGAGCAGGGGCAGCTACCGGTGCAGGCGCAGCCATGACAGGAGCGGCGGCAACCGCCTGAGAGGCGCGGCTGATACGTACTGATTCTTCACCCTCGTGAATTTCAATTTCAGCAACGCCAGATTCTTCCAGCAGTTCGATGAGTTTTTTTACTTTGCGAATATCCATGATTGATAAACCTGTGTTGTTATTTCAACGAGTTCATCGCGAACAACAGGGCAGCGGTATAACCATAGTCACCCAGGCCACTGATGACCCCTGTCGCAATGTCCGAGAAGTAAGACTTGCGGCGGAAATCCTCGCGGGCATAGACGTTACTGATGTGCACTTCCACGAACGGTATCGCTACCGCGGCAAGCGCATCACGCAACGCGACGCTGGTATGGGTGAAAGCCGCCGGATTAATAATGATGTAATCCACGCTTTCATTTTTTGCCTGTTGAACACGATCAACGAGTTCATGTTCGGCATTACTCTGGAAGCAGCTAAGCGCATGGCCCGCTTCAGATGCCATGCTTTGCAGGCGCGCATCAATATCCGCCAGTTGCGTATCACCGTACTTGTCCGGCTCACGCGTACCCAGCAGATTCAGATTAGGGCCATGAAGCACCAGAATATTTGCCATTTAAATTAGTATCCGTCAGTTTGTTTTCTTATTTTTTAACAAGATCGCAGCAAATGGCTGCATTTTCAAACCTCTTTCTGAGGACGATTTATGGGCAAATTTTGCCTCAAATTGGTAATTTTGTCCAGAAGTACGAAATTAGCACCAAATTCGCTGCAAATCATAGCAATATTTACGTCAAATAGCCTGAGAAGGCCATCACAGGATAGGTTAATGGACAAAATGAGGCTGGAATGGCATTAATAGGGTACTTATAACAATAATTTCATTGGCTGCTAACGACCCATACCAGAACAAGCAATGCGCGTTCAGGGCATGCTGAATGAAACGCCGAAGGCGGTTCTGCAGTGAAGCGGATAATAAATAAACTAAGAAATGAATGACCGCTTACGACCCAAAGCGGTCATTCGATATAGATATAATTTAAGGAATATTTATCTTATGAAGTTATTCAAAACAAACCTAATAGTACTATTCGCAATTATATTTCTGACTAGTTGTGCTGCGACGGGATCAACCCCCAATCAAAAACGCAATAACATTCGTGCTATGGAAAAACAGGTACTTGAAGATCTTTATCGGGTAAAACCCCAAGTACGTTCCATGGTAAAAAGTGCTCCCGGCTATGCAGTTTTTAGTAATGCCAATATAAACATCATTTTTGCCAGCTTTGGTGGTGGTTATGGTGTAGTTAAAAATAACCGAACTGGAAAACGTACCTATATGAAAATGGGTGAAGTTGGAATAGGCCTTGGACTAGGTGTTAAAGATTTTCGTGCCGTATTTGTGTTCCACGATACTAGTACCATGAATAAATTTATCAGAAGTGGTTGGGAATTTGGCGGTCATGCCGATGCAGCTGCTAAAGCAAGCAAGAAAGGGGCTGCGGTAGGTGGTGAAGTTCTAATTGATAACATTAGCATATATCAACTGACTGAGAGTGGTCTTGCTTTACAAGCCACTATCAAAGGCACGAAATACTGGAAAGATGATGAGTTAAATTAATTTATCAATGACCGCTTACGACCCAAAGCGGACATTCATAAAAAATAATAAAATAAAGAAAACTTTCGCCATATTATTACTGACTTTTTCATCACAAATGAATAAGAATAATAAATTTATACTAACATCGCTGTTATGCGTGGTATCAACCACAGTTCATGCTCACGCAGGGTTCGGCGAGTTAGCTTTAGCTATTTTTGCTTATTATGCTGTGATTTCAGCATTTATAGGTCTTGTTGTGGTCATAATTATTTTTCTAGGCGATAAAATTTATAAAATAATAGAGCCCGAACAAGACAAAATTAAAAAACAAAAAATTAATAAAGCACTTTATTATTTTGTTATTTTTTTAACTGCAACAATAATTAGTGGTGTTGGCTTTATTCTCTATATGAATTTTAAATAATTTAATGACTGCTTTTGGCCGACAGCGGACACTCAGCGACCAGGATATGCGCTAAACTAGAGATTGAACGGCCGGTAACGACCCAAAGCGGACCTTCAGATTTTATGCATAAAGGAGTAGCATGAGTATTTACCTTAAAGCAAAACATTGGCAGCTATTTATAGTTTTAGTTGGTTCAATGTTTCTTGGCCAAGCACTAATGGTTAATTCAATTGTTAATGGGACTATGCCAAATGCTGTAGTGATCATACTACCAATGTTTATTATGAGCATTTTGTATTATGGTTGGCTTTGGTCAATTTCTTTAGCATGTTATAAAGCATTGCCAAATGAGCTGGCGACCTCACCGAAGAAAATGCAAATTGGACTTATCTACGCTCTTATCTACCTTGTTATTGCTGGACAGTTCTTTTTTGGTACTGACAAGCACCTTCCTGTTTATGGGATTTTTATGCACCTTTTGGCAATGGCTGCAATCATCTATTCACTTGGTTTTACAGCTAAGCAGCTTACGAAACTTGAGCAAAATAAAGAGGTCACTTTTTTTACTTATTCAGGACCGTTCTTTTTATTATGGTTTTTCCCTATAGGTGTGTGGTTCATTCAGCCCAAGGTAAACCAATTATTAGGGGACAATAATCCATAATGTATTGCTAAAGCACGTACTTTAGCTTAATCATTGGACGTCCGCTTTTGGCCGGCAACTGACATATAAGGAGTATATTGTTGCTATGGAGAGTACAAGCCATTTACTTAAAATATGGTTAATTGTATTTATTACTGTTGCATTTATCACAGGCTGTAACCAACCTGAACTGACCACAAAAGAACAATTAGAAAAAGCCAGTAAGTCATGGAAAGAACCA
>JARRJY010000035.1:12770-34490 GCA_037388705.1 Gammaproteobacteria bacterium | reverse complement strand
ATTGGTTGTGGTAAAACCACGTTGGTTCATCACCTGATCAATAATTATCACGATGACGTCATTGTTGGTTACCTCTATAACACTCCTCAAAATATGGCCGAGTTGATGCAATGGATTATGCTGACATTTGATTTGCCATTTGAGGGTTTGTCAGAAGTTGCCATGCATCAACAGTTACAGAAATACCTGGTTAAAAACTATACAGAAAATATAAAAACGGTTTTAATCGTCGATGAAGCACAGAATCTCTCGATAGAGGCACTGGAATCACTACGAATGCTGTCAAATATCAATCATGATAAGCACCAGTTATTACAGATGATTCTTGTTGGTCAGCCCCAGCTTAAAAAAATGCTTTTGAGGCCAGAACTTCAGCAATTTAACCAGCGTGTTTCTGTTGAGTTTTTCCTGACTCCCCTGGAGATTGTCGATGTGAAGAATTATATCCAGCACAGGCTAAAAAAAGCTGGGCGCACCAAGGAAATCTTCACGGAGGGGGCATATCAGCGGATTGCAGAGGCGAGTAAAGGCATCCCCAGGGTCATTAACGTCCTGTGCGATCTTGTGCTGGTATATGGCTACTCATCAGGCCAGGAAATTATCGATGAAAAGGTCGTTGATGAGGTGATCCAGGATAAAGAACGTTATGGTGTCTTCTCCGTTGCTAACGATAATATATAATCCATAAAAATCAATTAGTTAGTGTCTTTTACCCCATTTAGATGATTCTATTGTCAGAAAAATCCGTTAATTGAAACATGATACCCTCAAAAATCCTGTACAACTCAAATACAGGAAACTATCCAGTGTATAAAATGCTATATTTCTTTAAAATATCACTTCAAATACGGATAATACTGCCTATATATTAGATAATTCTAATGTACTGACAATTTATATTTACACACAGGATTCAACAAATCCTATAACCTGAGAAAGAAGTATGAGTGAGCAGGAAAATACCAATCTGGAAGAACTTGGTAGGCAGTTATCCGGAAAACTTCAAAACTACTTAGGTAAACGTTCGCAGGACAATCCTTCCAGTAAAACTGCTCCTCAGTCTGAACCTGACGAGTCTGGACCAAGCTTTAATTACGATAGTGTAAAAAGCATTATCGAGGCGAAAAATGAGTGGGAATCCAGCGTCGACTCCCTTGAAAAGCTTGTGCTCATCGTTCTGGACAAGGATCTGAATATTGTCCGTGCCAATAAAACCATTGAATTGTGGGAATGGGGTGATGTAAACGAAGTTAAAGGATCCCATATCGCGAAATTTATTGACCCGCTTATCAGCGAGGAGTCCCGATATTATTTTTATCGCACCTGGGTTGAACTAGATGGCAAATCAAGCTTTGAATGGGAATCAAAGTACAATGTCACAGGGAATACCTTAAGGTTTACTTTCTATCCGGCAAAAAACCTGGATAAAAAAGAGAAAGACAATAACCATTCTTTTTACGTCCTGGTAATTGATGATCTTTCACAAAGAAAAAAAGCAGAGAAAAGTTTAAAACAATATGTTTCTGCACTTGAGTTTGAGCGTCTGGTAAATTCACAAAAACTAGAGTATGTGAATAACCAGTTGGAGAACAAACTTAAAAAAGAAAAAATCAGTAAGAAAAAACTTCAGGAATCCGAACAGCAGCTACAAATATTGTCAAAACAATTACTTGAAGCCCAGGAAGATGAAAGAAAGCGGGTTGCGAGTGAATTACATGACGGTGTTGGTCAGATACTTGGTGCAGTCAAGTACCAGATAGAAGGCGTAATGATTTCACAGGAATATGCAAAAGATAATGATGAAGCATTACAAACGCTCAAAGATGGCTTCAGCGAAATCATAAATAACATTCAATCTGCAATGCAGGAAGTAAAACGGGTCTCACTAAACCTGCGACCAACCATGCTTGATGAAATTGGCGTAATAAAGACGCTTGACTGGTTCTTTGAAGATTACAAAAAGATATATAAATACGAGGTAACCTTCGATTGCAATATTATTGAAGATGATATCGAAGATAAAATGAAAGTAAATATATTCCGTATTGTTCAGGAATCAATGAATAATATTGCGAAACATGCCAATGCATCCAGGGTAACTGTAAGTCTTAAAAATATGAAAAACGGAATCATTTTGCGCGTGATGGATGATGGTGAAGGATTTGTTGAGCAGGAGAAACAACAAGAAAAACTGTTGGGGCTTGGATTGAAGAGCATGAAAGAGCGCGCAGAGCAATCAGGTGCGAAATTTTCTATTAAATCAGAATCAGGTGAAGGAACAATCGTCCAGGCAATCTGGGTTAAACATGTATAACTAGCTATTCTCAACCAGACCATTCTGGATGGCGTAATTTATTAACCCGGTTGCATTTTTCACATCCAGTTTTTTCATGATATTCGATCGATGCTTCTCAACCGTTTTGACACTAATAGAAAGGTAAGTGGCAATTTCCTTATTCTTGTTACCCTCGGCGATCAGCTTGATAATTTCTTTTTCTCTGTTGGTAAGCAAATCCCAGGAGGTGCTTACTTTTGTAGAAGTTGGTGTACCACTTAAATATCCACTTACCACGTTAGAACACACACCTGGACTGAGGAAGCTTTTACCGGAAAGAATGTTCTGAATCGCACTGATTAAATCACTGTGCGTATCTTCTTTAAGCATATAACCATCAGCACCAGCAGTGAGAGCGTCATGTACATGGTTCTCGGAAGCATGCATGGTCAGCACGAGAATTTTAATATTTTCATCGCGACGTTTAATTTCCCTGACAGCATCAGTACCATTGGTGCCAGGCATAGATATATCTGTAATAAGCAGGTCAGGTTTAAGTTTTATTGCACTGTGAATAGCATCTTTGCCATTATCAACTTCACCTATGACTTCAAAATCAGGCAGGCTTGATAACATGGAGCGCAAGCCGGCTCGGAGTATGCTGTGGTCATCGGCAAGTAGAATAGTGTATTTTTTGTCCATCTCTTAAACTGTAAAGATCCTGAGGGGGTTCCTGTGTTTATTGCACAATAAACCGTTACTTCCCTATACGTAATATTTAATACTTTATCAGGTAATTTTCAATATGTGTATATTACTTTGCTATATTGCCAATTGAGGTTTCTTTTTCACACCGATGATATAATATTTTTCATTTTATAGTTACGTAGAAGGTCATGAAAAGTAATAAGAAAGTTTCAGTATTGTTTGTATGCATGGGCAATATTTGTCGTTCGCCAACTGCTGAAGGTGTTTTTCGTCATATCGTGGAACGTGAAGGACTCGATGAACATATCCATATTGATTCTGCAGGCACACATGCCTATCACATCGGTGAACAGCCAGATCGCAGGGCACAACAGACAGCGCGCTCTCGCGGTATTGATCTAAGTACGCAGCGTGCCCGTAAGGTAAGCAATGATGATTTTGAGAAATTCGATTATGTGCTGGCCATGGATAATGATAACCATGCGATACTTGCGAGTATATGTCCGGATGAAAAAAATGATTGCCTTAGTCTGTTTTTGAGTTTCGCTGAGCATAGACCTGAATCTGAAGTGCCGGATCCTTATTATGGGGGACCACAGGGCTTTGAACACGTCTTTGACCTGGTGGAAGATGCCTCACAAGGCCTGTTGGAGGATATCCGTAAACGGTTCCTGTCGTTAGTTTAAGAAACAATGCTGTAAAAATAAAAAGGGAGTAACTTCTGTTACTCCCTTTTGCTTTAACAAATAATTAATGGTTAATCATCTTCCCTGGTAAATACCTGGGTCATTTCTTGCGGTTCAGCAACCGGCGCAGGTTTCACCTCGGGTTTTGCCCGAGCTTGTGGCTTGGCCGGCGTAGCAGGAGCAGGTTTTGTTGTGGCTGCCTGTTGTTTCACGGGCTCGGCAGGTTTGGTCGTTGTTACCTGTTGTAATGCCGGTTTCTTATCCTGTGGAGCGGGTTTTTCTATCTTGGCTTGTGTTTTAACCGAAGTAACTGGAGCAGGTTTCCTCTCTGTTGTTGGTTTTGGCTCCTGGCGGACTGGTTGTCCCGTTGTTTCGACCTGTTTAAGAGACGCTGCCTTTTCAGATGATTTGTTATTTACCGATGTTTTTTGTGGTGCCGGTTGAGATTCCACAGGTTTAACATTATCCACTTTTGGCTCTACCGGTTTATCCTTTTTAGCCTTCTCTGAAGCTGCAGGTTGTGCTTGCTCTGGTTTGTTTTGCTTCTGTTTTGTTTGTGGCTGAACGTTCTCGCTTGTCGCTGTGACAGGTGTATTTTCCTGACGACTATCCTGCTGTTTTGGATTATCTGATTTGCGACGACGACGTCCGCCACGTCGACCACGACGGCTTCCAGTACCTTCCGACTTGTCCTGCATACCTTGCTGGGAGGGCTTTTGTTGTCCCTTTTTCTGTTCACCAGTACTCTGTTGCTGTTTCCCTTCAGGTGATTTTTTCTGTGGGCGCTGTTGCTGTTTGGGCTTGTCTGAAGTAGTCCGGCGTTGTTGTTGTCCACCAGTACGGCGACGAGATTTATGTGTCTGTTTGCGACGGTGATCCTGCCGTTTTTTCTTCTGGATTTGGCCGGTGCCAAAAAGCGCTCGCCAGATTCTGACAAATAAACCAGGCTGCGTAGAAACCGGAACAGGGCGTGGCGTAGCCGGGGCTACCGTCTTAACTGCGGGTTCTTCTGCTTGTGCTCGAGATGCAGGGTCACGGATACGCGAAATTTCGTAGTGAGGTGTTTCCATTTCAGTGTTTGGAATCAACAACAAATTGATATTCTGGCGTTTTTCAATATCAGTCAGCATGTCACGCTTTTCATTGAGCAGGAACGTCGCGACATCAACCGGAACCTGCGCAACCACGCGGGCGGTTTTTTATTTCATGGCTTATTATTCAACGATACGCAAAATAGCCAGTGAGCTTGATTCAGTCCCGCGGATGGTGCCCTGGCCGCTACAACGCGGGCAGACTTCCTGGCTGGACTCACCCAAGGAAGGACGTAGACGCTGACGGGACATTTCGAGCAAGCCAAATCGAGAGATACGACCAATCTGGATTCGGGCCCGGTCTGCCTTTAAGGCCTCTTTCAGGCGGTTTTCCACTTCACGCTGGTTCCTGGTCGGCGTCATGTCGATGAAATCAATGACTACCAGCCCGCCAAGATCGCGCAAGCGAAGCTGGCGAGCAATTTCGTCCGCTGCTTCCAGGTTATTCATCAGGGCCGTTTCTTCGATATCAGAGCCCTTGGTAGACCGTGCAGAGTTGATATCAATGGCAATCATGGCTTCGGTGTGGTCGATGACAATAGACCCCCCCGAGGGCAGACGAACTTCTCTCTGGAAAGCCGATTCAATCTGGGTTTCTACCTGGTAACGGGAGAACAGGGGTACCGAATCCTGGTATAATTTGATCTTGTTAAGGTTGTGCGGCATGACCTGGGCCATGAAGTCTTGTGCCTGTTTATAGACCTCAGGCTCGTCAATTAGAATCTCGTTGATATCGGTACGGAAGTAATCACGAATACTACGCGTGATCAGGTTACTTTCCTGGTATATCAGGAAGGGCGCAGAGCGATCTTCAGAAGCTTTTTTAATCGATGCCCACAGGTTTAGCAGGTAGTCTAAATCCCACTGTAGCTCTTCGACACTTTTTCCAATGCCCGCTGTACGAATGATTAATCCCATGTCTTTAGGGATTTCCATCTGGCTCAGGGCATCGCGAGCCTCACTGCGGTCCTCACCCTCGATACGGCGTGAGACACCACCTGCACGTGGATTGTTTGGCATCAAGACTGAATAGCGACCGGCCAGGCTGATGAAGGTTGTCAGCGCCGCACCTTTATTGCCACGCTCTTCCTTGCCAACCTGAACAACAACTTCCTGTCCCTCGCGCATGACATCTTTGATGTTGATACGACTTGATAAATCGGTACCTTCTTTGAAGTATTCGCGAGAAATTTCTTTCAGTGGAAGGAAACCATGACGCTCGGCACCATAATCAACAAACGCAGCCTCAAGGCTGGGCTCAATGCGAGTGGCCGTCTACCAGCGCAACGCGCAACTCTTCTGGCTGAGTTGCGTTAAACAACATTCTTTTCATTTTTAAACCTTTATGGCGCTCAACCTTGGTCAACCAAGACCTGCGGGTTCGCCAGACCTAACACTTGTTCTGTTATTTTTAAAACTGACACACGTTAAAAACTTTATGTTTGGGACGTGTCTTGAACCGCCAGTTTCTGGTCTTTACGTACCCCTGGGCATCATTATTCCAGGGAGCGCTTTAATTCGTTTGATTACAATTTCAGAAAAATGCAGACTTCCGCAGTTTACTGTTTTCTCTTTTTTCGCCATACCCGCTTAACGCGTGTATGTCTAAAACCGTTGTCAATCGCACACTTCTGGTGCGCTTATTCGGATTTCACTACTCAGGAACTATATCAGTGTTCTGCGCAGGCATCAATTACAAGCTTTGCTTGTGGTAATATACGCAACTTATGACAACTAGTACAAAAAATACACAAACTGGCGTCCAAATGTTGGAAATTAGCAGCGATCTTGCCGGCCAGCGCCTTGATAACTTCTTGCTGGCTCGCCTCAAGGGTGTGCCACGCAGTATGGTGTATCGAATTGTCCGTAAAGGAGAGGTAAGGGTTAACAAGGGCAGAATCAAGCCTGACTATCGATTAAAGGCGGGTGATATGGTTCGCATCCCACCTGTGCGCACCAGTGAGAGCTCTCGTTCACTACCTGCAAAAGGACTACAACAGCGCATTGAAGATGCGATTATGTATGAAGACAAGTCCTTGCTTGTTATTAATAAGCCAAGTGGTATAGCAGTCCATGGTGGCAGTGGAGTCAGTCATGGCGTAATTGAGGCATTAAGAGCGCAAAGACCAGATGCACATTACCTGGAGCTGGTGCACCGGCTCGACAGGGATACCTCGGGTTGCCTGCTTATTGCAAAAAAACGCAGTGCGTTGCGTAATTTACATGAACAGCTCAGGCTTCACCAGATTGAAAAGATTTACCAGGCATTGGTAAGAGGTAACTGGGGCAGCAAGAAAAGGATCATTGATGCTCCGTTAAGGAAAAATGTCCTTAAATCAGGGGAGCGCATGGTGAAAGTCACCCCGGACGGTAAGCCGGCCAAAAGTATCTTTTTTCCCCTGCAATGCAGGGAAGCAGCAAGCCTTGTCAAAGTAAAACTGGAAACGGGACGTACTCATCAGATCCGAGTGCACGCTGCCCATTCAGGGCATCCCATTGCCGGAGATACTAAATATGGTGATGAGGATTTTAACCAGCAAATGAAAAAAATTGGATTAAACCGGTTGTTTTTGCATGCATACAGCCTCACATTTAACTTGCCGGAGACAGGCAAGTTGTTGAAAGTCGAAGCTTCCCTGGATGAGCAATTACAATCAATATTAAAGAAACTGGAACTGTATTAATGAAACCACTGCGCATGATCGTTTTTGATTGGGACGGTACCCTGATGGACTCAGAGGCCCGGATTGTTGGTTGTTTACGGGCAGCAATGGCCGATATAAATTTACCCGACCAGCCTGATAGTCAACTTAAAAACGTGATTGGTTTAGGCTTGCGTGAAGCCCTGCAACGTTTATATCCGGAAGGGACAGAGAAAGAGCACACTGAACTTACCAACCGTTACCGCTATCATTTTCTGGAAGCCAGCTCTATTCCATCAATGTTGTTTGATGGTGCGACAACTTTACTGGAAAAGCTGAATCATCAAGGCTACTTTGTGACTATTGCCACCGGGAAGGGCCGCATCGGCCTGGATAAAGTCCTTGAGGAAACTGGCATTGCAGATTTATTTCACTATACCCGTTGCGCAGATGAAACCCGTTCTAAACCTCACCCCCAAATGATTGAAGAACTTATGGATTGGTGCGGGGTAGAACCTCATGAAACATTAATGGTGGGGGATACTGAATATGATCTGCAAATGGCAGAAAATGCCGGTGCACACAGTCTCGCGGTAAGCTATGGTGTGCATGATAAAGATCGTTTACTGGCATGTAGCCCTCTGGATTGTGTTGATTCGATGACAGAGTTATCAAACTGGCTTACGACCAGGGTTAAATGTGCGGCTTGAGTTTTGTTATCCGGAAAAAAGTTCGTATACTTTGATACTAAATTATTAATGAACAAATGTACCTAAGGACCATTGCATGAGCGAACAAGAAAATAGCCCATCTCAACAACAGAATACTGACATTGTAAACAGGCTTGTCTTTGCTGCGCTCAATGAGCAACGCAGAACTCGTCGCTGGAACATATTTTTTAAAGGTCTTTTGTTCGCGTACTTATTCCTCATAATGCTAATGATTTATTTCCCCACGGATAAAACAGGTGCAAAATTAACCGTGGGTAAACATACTGCACTGGTCGAGGTAAACGGCGTCATTTCTGATAACACTGAAGCAAATGCCGATACAATCATTACCGGGTTAAGAAACGCGTTTAAGGATGGTAACACCGCAGGTGTCATTATCAGAATTAATAGTCCGGGGGGCAGTCCCGTTCAGGCAGGTTATGTTAACGATGAAATTAATCGGTTACGTACAAAATATCCTGATACGAAAATCTATGCCGTGGTTACTGATATTTGTGCATCAGGTGGCTATTATATTGCGGCAGCGGCGGATGAAATCTATGCAGATAAAGCCAGTGTGGTAGGTTCTATTGGTGTGTTGATGAATAGCTTTGGTTTTGTTGATGCCATGACGAAAATGGGCATTGAGCGTCGTTTGTATACGGCAGGTGAAAATAAAGGTATTGGTGATCCTTTTTCAAAAGAAAAACCTGAAGATGTCGCTCACATAAAAGGGATGCTGAATAATATTCATGAGCAGTTTATTGATGTTGTAAAAAAAGGGCGTGGTGACCGCCTGGTTGAAAATAAAAATATTTTCTCCGGGTTATTCTGGACAGGTGAGCAAGCGATTGAGCTGGGACTGGTAGATGGATTGGGCAGCAGCAGTTATGTTGCCCGCGAATTAGTACAGGCTGAAAAGATTGTTGATTTCACACCACGTCCTGATTACCTGGATCGTTTTGCTGAACGTTTTGGTGTCGCCATGGCTGATGTTATGCTGAAAGTTTTTGGGGCAGGGCAAACTCCCCAGTTAAAATAGATATGGATTCGCTGTTTTTCAGATAACAGTAACGCCTTCGTTTTCCAGCATTCTTACCAATCGAATCAAAGGTAAGCCAATCAAGGTGTTGGGATCATCGCCTTTAAGTTTTTCAAACAAGGTGATACCCAGCGCTTCCGATTTAAAACTACCCGCGCAGTTATAGGGCTTTTCCTTTGTAATGTAGTTTTCAATTTGCTGGTCGGTTAAGTCTCTAAAGACAACATTAAATGGAACAACATCAGCCTGGTAGTGCTTAGTTGTCGCGTTGTATAAACATAACCCGGTCAAAAACGTTACTGTTTTGCCTGAAGCGAATTGTAGTTGTTTAACAGCATTTTCATGATTACCGGGTTTACCAAGAATTTTCCCCTCAATTACGGCAACCTGATCAGAGCCAATGACCAATCCTTCACTTAGTTCATCCGCAATAGTTTTGGCTTTTGCGATGGAGAGGCGTTCAACCAACTGTTCGGGAGTTTCGTTTTCTTCGGGTGTTTCATCAACTTCAGGTGATTGCGTTGTAAAAGGAATATCCAGTTTTTCAAGTATTGATTTGCGAAATGGGGATGTCGAAGCAAGAACCAGGTTTGTCATAAAAAATACCGCTAAAAAACTTTTTCAGGAATTATAACGGCAAATAGAAAAAAGTATCATTTAATTTCAATTAAACATTCTTCTGGTGTAACACTGTCACCCTTGGCGACATGAATTGCCAGCACTTTTCCTGCAATTGGCGCCTGGACTTCTGTTTCCATTTTCATGGCCTCGGTAATCAATACCGGGGCACCGGCCTTTACATCATCACCAATATTGACCAGCACATCAACAATAGTACCCGGCATGGAAGTGGTTACGTGACCCGGTTCGGTAGCACGTGGTCGACCACCGCTGGAAGCTGGCTTGCTTTTTCCTTCGGGTGATATTTCATCCAGCGCTTCTACCAGGATTTCTTCTGGCATGCCATCCACTGTCATGTAGTAGGGACGTGACCCATGTGTATGTCGTCCGGTACCGGTAAGTTGTATGTGATAAGTTTCACCATGCACACTGATATTGAATTCAGTGGCGGCCAGGGAATGCCCGTTACCTTCTGCATTAATGGGTTCGAGCGGTTCTGGTACCAGTCTTCCTTCTTCGCGCTGCTCGAGAAATTCGCGACCAATATCAGGAAACATCGCAAAGGTCATCACATCTTCTTCTGATTTGGCGATACCTTTACAATTTTCACGCAGTTTATCCATCTCAGGCGGTAATAAATCTGCGGGGCGACAATCTATGGCTTTTTCATTGCCGATTGCCATATGTTGTACTTGTTTACTGATTTCACCAAGTGCCTTGCCGTATTTACCTTGCAGGTAAAGTTTTACTTCATTGGTGATGGTTTTATAACGTTCACCTGCCAGGACATTCAGCACGGCCTGTGTGCCAACAATTTGCGAGGTCGGTGTGACCAAAGGAGGGTAGCCTAGCTCTTTCCTTACCCGGGGAATTTCTTCCAGTACTTCATTCATCTTGACCAGCGCGTTCTGTTCTTTCAGCTGGTTTGAAAGATTGGAGATCATGCCGCCGGGAACCTGGTTAACCTGCACGCGTGTGTCCATGCCGGTAAATTCACTTTCAAACTGGTGATATTTTTTGCGTATCTCGCGAAAATAAAAGCCAATTTCCTGCAGCAAGGTTAAATCCAGTCCCGTGTCATACCCGGTATCTTTAAATGCTGCCACCATGCTTTCTGTAGCAGGATGACTGGTGCCTCCTGACATGGATGAAATAGCCGTATCAATGCCAGCTGCGCCATTTTCGGCGGCTTTATACTGACACATATCTGCAAGGCCTGCGGTGGCATGCGAATGTATAAAAACAGGTATAGAAAGTTCTCCAACCAGTGACTTCACAAGATCAGCCGTAACCTGCGGTGTTAATAAACCGGCCATGTCTTTTATCGCGACACTGTCACAACCCATTTCCTGCATTTCTTTACCCAGTGAAACAAAGCGTTCCAGTGTATGAATAGGACTGGTGGTATAACAGATTGCTCCCTGGGCATGTTTATTCGCCTGTTTTACAGCTTCAACAGAGACACGGATGTTACGTATATCATTCATCGCATCAAAAATGCGGAAGATATCCATGCCGTTATCGGCGGTACGCGCTACAAATTCACGAACCACGTCATCAGAGTAATGTCGGTAGCCCAACAGGTTCTGTCCACGTAATAACATTTGTAATTGCGTGTTTGGCAGGGCTTCGCGAAGTGTACGTAATCGTTCCCAGGGATCTTCTTTGAGGAATCTCACGCAGGCATCAAAGGTTGCGCCTCCCCACATTTCCAGTGACCAGTAACCGACCTTATCAAGGCGTTCACAGATAGGCAGCATGTCTTCAGTGCGCATACGTGTTGCCAGCAATGACTGATGGGCATCACGTAATACCGTATCTGTTACCTTTAACTTTGCCATGTTGCCGGGTACTCCTTAAAAAATGTTGTTATAAACCCATGTTTGCCGCCAGTGCAGCTGCAACAGCGGCGGCGACATGCCTATTTGAACGGCGCACTGAATAGTTTATTAGTTCGGGATGAGCTTCGACGAAACCGGTATCGAATGTTCCACTTTGAAACTCGGCGGACTTTAATATTTCCAGCTGGTAGGGAATGGTGGTCTTTACACCATAAACCACGATATCGTTTAAAGCCCGAATGGAACGATCAATGAGTGAATCCCAGTCCAGTGCCCAGACAATAAGTTTTGCACACATGGAATCATAATAGGGGGGAATTTCATATCCAGTATAAATCATACCATCGGTTCGGACCCCCGGTCCGCCGGTAGCAAGATAACGTGTAATACGTCCAAAGCTGGGCAGAAAATCATTTTTCGGATCTTCTGCGTTAATTCGAAATTCAATGGCATAGCCACGCATCTGTACTTCATGTTGTTCAAAACTGAGCTTTAAACCAGCGGCAATGCGGATTTGTTCCTTAACAATATCAATACCGGTAATTTCCTCTGTTATGGGATGTTCGACCTGTAGGCGGGTATTCATTTCCATGAAATAAAAGTTATCACCACTATCCATGAGAAATTCAACGGTTCCCGCATTGGTATAGCCACTCGCCAGGCAAGCACGCACTGCCAGATCACCAATCCTCAGACGTTGTTCTTCTGACAGTTGGGGTGAGGGTGCAATTTCGATGAGCTTCTGGTGACGCCGCTGGATAGAGCAGTCGCGTTCAAACAGGTGAATCGCATTGCCATAGTGGTCAGCCAGTACTTGCACCTCGATATGGCGTGGTTTGGCAATAAACTTTTCAATAAACACCTCGGCACTGCCAAATGCCTTTTCAGCCTCGGAGATAACTCGGGCATAATTGCGTTCCAGTTCCTCTTTATTGTTGCAGCGGCGAATACCCCGTCCACCGCCACCGGAAGTCGCCTTGAGCATGACCGGGTACCCGATTTCTTCGGCAACTTTAAAAGCTTCGTCGATATTGGCCAGGTTACCTTCACTGCCGGGCGTCACCGGGATACCGGCAGCACGCATGGTATCGCGGGCCTGGGTCTTGTCCCCCAGTTTTCTAATCACCTCTGAGGTAGGGCCAATAAACTTGATGCCACGCTGGGCACAGATTTCAGGCAATTCCGGGTTTTCAGAGAGAAATCCGTATCCAGGATGTAGCGCATCACATCCCGTTGCCTTTGCCAGGTTTACCAGGCGGTGGGCACTGAGGTAGCCTGCAACGGTGTCAGGGCCCAGACTGTAGGCCTCATCGGCCTTTTTTACGTGAAGAGAGTAACGGTCGGCCTCAGAATAGACAGCTACGGACTTTATGCCCATTTCTGCACAGGCGCGAACAATCCGCACAGCGATTTCACCACGATTGGCAATGAGAATTTTTCTTATCACTTTGTTTTTATAAGGCTTTTTGAACGTCGAAAAACTGATAGTTACTGTGTATGTAAATGCCACGGGCTTGTCAAGCGCTGAACTTGCCTGAAAAGCAGTAAAAATGCGCGGAACAGCCCGATTTCAAAAGGTTTTTTTGACATAATGGGGCCCCACGGATACAATCCGCGGCCTATGACAAAGCAGGGCAGTTTGCCGCTACAAATCGACCCTTTTCGCCTGGCAGAGACAGGGCGCAGGTTTACCGGGAAGTTAAGTTTAAGGCATATGCATCGCTTGAAGACCTCACTGTTGTCAGACAGCGGTGAGGTTGGGCTTGTGCTTGAATTTGGTATTGATGAAACTGGTATCAAGTACCTGCAGGGTCATGTGACAGTTGAGCTGGAACTTGAATGCCAGCGCTGTCTGGAAGCAATGACGCTTTCTATAGATAAAGAAATGCTGGTTGCTTTTGTCCGTTCAAACGTTGAGGCGGAACAATTGCCTGAGGATTACGATCCTTTCGTGATTGAACAAACACCAATTGCACTTATTGATGTGATTGAAGATGAATTGATTTTAAGTCTGCCGCAAGTGCCGATGCATAAGCGCGAAGACTGTCCGGCCAGTGAAATAGTGGCTACGGATAAACAGGCCGAAAAGGCCACTGACGAGCTCGAACAGAAAGATAATCCGTTTGAGGTTTTAGCTAAACTAAAAGATTCAGAGTAAACGAGGCAAATCATGGCTGTACAACAGAATCGCAAGACTCCATCAAAGCGCGGCATGCGTCGTTCACATGATGCATTATCAGCAAGTGCATTATCGATTGAACCGACTACCGGTGAAACACATCTGCGTCACCATGTAAGCCCTGATGGTTATTATCGCGGCCGTAAGGTTGTTGATACCAAAGACGGCGAATAGTTTTATACGAATTCGATAATCTGATTGTCGTTTAAAAACATTTATATCTTTCACGGGTTGTGATTGAGAAAATCAAAACGGGACATGGGCAACCATGTCCCGTCTTTGCTTATAAGTACGTTTAGTGATTATGGCTAATAAAACAACAACGATAGCACTGGATGCCATGGGCGGGGATTTCGGTCCTTCTGTTGTGGTGCCAGCTGCACTTGCTGCTTTGTCACGACATAAAAACCTGTCATTGATTCTCGTTGGTCAACAGGAAGCCTTAGAGAATGCACTAAAGAATGCCAGGGGCGCACTCAGTGATCGTCTAAGTATTCATCATGCCAGCCAGGTAGTAGGCTCATCAGAACTTCCATCGCATGCGTTGCGTGGTAAAAAAGATTCTTCAATGCGTGTTGCAATTAACCTTGTTAAAGAAGGAAAAGCGGATGCCTGTGTCAGTGCAGGTAATACGGGCGCATTGATGGCTACGGCACGATTTGTATTAAAAACCCTGCCAGGCATTGATCGTCCTGCTATCTGTTCAGCACTACCAACCACGACGGGGCATATACATGTGCTCGATCTTGGTGCAAATGTTGATTCATCGGCAGAAAGTTTATTCGAATTTGCTGTTATGGGATCCGCGCTTGTAACGGCGATTGATAATATTGAAAAACCTACAGTTGGTTTGCTCAATATTGGCGAAGAAGAGATTAAAGGTAATGAGCGCGTCAAAGAAGCGGCACGCGTGATATCCGAAAGTAATTTAAACTATATCGGCTACGTGGAAGGTGATGGAATTTACCAGGGCGCCTGTGACGTAGTCGTATGCGATGGGTTTATTGGTAATGTTATGCTGAAGACATCAGAAGGCGTTGCCAAGATGATAACTCATTATATGAAACAGGAATTTAAACGTAACCCATTAACATTGTTGGCTGGTCTGATAGCTTCACCGGTTCTTAAGGCATTTAAAAAACGTGTTGATCCTCGCGAATATAACGGTGCCAGTTTATTGGGATTGCAGGGTATAGCGATTAAAAGCCATGGAAGTGCTGACAGTTATTCATTTAGCAACGCCATTGATGTTGCTATGTTGGAAGTTGAAAAAAATATTCCTGCTCTAATTACCAAACAGCTGGAAAGCCAGTTAGTTGAGAGGCAAGCAAGTTGATCTATTCACGTATTATAGGTACTGGTGGTTATTTACCGGAAAAAGTATTAACCAATGCAGATCTCGAAAAAATGGTTGATACATCTGATGAATGGATCACTGATCGTACGGGTATAAAGAAACGTCATATTGTTGTTGATGGTGAAACAACCTGTGACCTGGCCGAACAGGCAGCACGTAATGCCATGGAAGCCGCCGGCATCGATAAAAGTGATATTGATTTAATAGTTGTCGCTACGACAACACCAGATCGTGTATTTCCAAGTACCGCCTGTTTATTACAGCAACGCCTGGATATTCATGGTTGTGCCGCATTTGACGTGCAGGCTGTGTGTACAGGTTTTGTTTATGCTTTGGGTGTTGCGGATAAGTTTATAAAAACAGGTAGTGCAAAAAACGCGCTAGTTATTGGTGCTGAAACAATGTCACGCACTGTCGACTGGACAGATCGAACAACATGCGTTTTATTTGGTGATGGTGCAGGTGCAGTAGTGTTATCAGCCAGTGATGAGCCAGGTGTTTTATCGACACATTTACACGCTGATGGAAAATATGAAGCCTTGTTAACGATGCCTGCCGGTGTTTCACAAAATCCTGAATTATTTAAATCAGGTGAAGCTTTCATGCAAATGAAGGGCAACGAAGTTTTCAAGATGGCTGTGAACACTCTGGGACGTATTGTTGATGAAACACTCGAAGCCAATAACATGCAGAAATCAGATATTGACTGGCTGGTTCCACATCAGGCAAATATTCGCATCATTAATGCCACGGCAAAAAAACTAAGCATGCCAATGGATAATGTCGTTGTTACCGTTGATGAACATGGCAATACCTCAGCAGCATCAGTTCCTTTGGCACTGGACATTGCGGTGCGTGATGGGCGGATCAAAAAAGGTCAAACTGTATTACTTGAAGCTTTTGGTGGTGGTTTCACCTGGGGCTCTGCATTACTTAAATACTAAAACGAATATAAAAGGGTTTTGTGAATGTCTTTAGCCTTTGTTTTTCCGGGTCAGGGTTCTCAATCACTCGGTATGTTAAAAGAATTAGCGGAAGCTTTTCCGGTTGTCGCTGAAACATTTACCGAGGCATCGGATGTCCTTGGTTATGATTTGTGGCAAGTAGTACAGGAAGGTCCATCTGATAAGTTAAACAGTACAGATGTAACACAACCTGCCATGTTGGCCGCCGGTGTTGCAACCTGGCGGGTATGGAATGAAAAAAATGGTGACCAACCATCTGTTATGGCAGGTCACAGTCTCGGCGAATATACTGCACTGGTTTGTGCTGGCGCTATTGAATTCAAAGATGCGATTAAACTCGTTGCTGAACGTGGTCGACTAATGCAAGAAGCAGTGCCTGCCGGGGAAGGTGGTATGGCGGCAATTCTTGGTCTTGATGACGATGCAGTACGCCAGGCCTGCAGTGATGCTGCGCAAGGTGATGTATTGGAGGCTGTAAACTTCAATTCGCCCGGCCAGGTCGTTGTTGCCGGCTCCAAAGCGGCTATTGATCGTATCGTTGTGCTGGCCAAGGAACGAGGTGCGAAAAGAGCATTACCACTACCTGTCAGCGTGCCGTCACATTGTGCCCTGATGAAACCAGCTGCTGAGAAGCTTGCGGCGATACTGGCTGATATCAGCATATCGGCACCTGGTGTTCCGGTAATTAATAACGTTGATGTGGCAACTGCCAGCGATGCCGATGCTATTCGTGATGCGCTGGTACGCCAGTTATATAGCCCGGTGCGCTGGGTTGAAACTGTTCAGCAGATGGCTACTGACGGTGTTGATAAACTGGTTGAGTGTGGTCCTGGCAAAGTGCTGGTGGGACTGAGCAAGCGAATAGATAAAAGCATGAACGCAATAGCGCTATTTGATCCGGCTACGCTGGATGCTGCGCTTGAAAGTTAAGATTAGGGGATAGGAAATGAGTCTGGAAAATGAAATAGCCTTGGTTTCCGGTGCCAGCCGAGGTATCGGTAAAGAAATTGCACTGGCGTTAGGTGCCAGGGGTGCGACTGTTGTGGGTACTGCAACCTCAGAAAGTGGTGCAGAAAACATTACTAAGTATTTGAAAGAAAATGGAATTACAGGCTGTGGCGTCATGATGAACGTTACAGATCAGGCCAGTATAGATAGCGCTGTAGCCAAGGTCGCTGATGAATTCGGTGCACCAACTGTCCTGGTCAATAACGCCGGTATTACCCGCGATAACCTGCTGATGCGTATGAAGGACGAGGAGTGGGAAGACATTATCAATACAAATCTGAGCTCGGTGTATCGCTTAAGCAAAACCTGCCTTAGAGCCATGATGAAAGCGCGTAAGGGACGCATTATCAGTATTGCTTCTGTAGTAGGCGCTTCTGGAAATGCAGGGCAGACCAATTACGCGGCTGCCAAGGCTGGGCTGATGGGCTTCAGTAAATCCCTGGCCCGTGAAGTGGGTTCACGCGGGATTACAGTAAACGTGGTCGCGCCAGGCTTTATCGATACGGACATGACACGTGCGCTACCGGAAGCTCAACGTGATGCCTTATTAAGCCAGATCCCGTTAAGCAGACTGGGGGATCCCAAAGAAATTGCCAGTGCTGTCGCCTTTTTGGCCTCTCCAGAAGCCAGTTATATCACCGGAGAGACCTTACATGTGAATGGCGGCATGTATATGAGCTAAAATGAGGCTCATAACTTACTGAATTAATTGTATATTTTTAGAATGCGAGTTGTTGAACGATAAATGGTCCTGTTTCTGGCATCTGGAAGCAGATTTCACTAAAATAGCGGCCGCAGCGTTCAGCTGAACAGATTAAACAAAAAGAGGAAATCACAAAATGAGTAGTGTTGAAGAACGAGTACAAAAAATCGTTGTTGAACAGTTGGGCGTCAAAGCAGAAGAAGTAACTAACGAAGCGTCTTTCGTAGACGATCTGGGTGCCGACTCTCTGGATACCGTTGAACTGGTTATGGCTCTTGAAGAAGAGTTCGAAACAGAAATTCCTGATGAAGATGCAGAAAAGATTACTACAGTTCAGCAAGCCGTTGATTACATCAACGCTCATAGCTAATAAATAGCTGTTCTGAAATTTGAGCCGCACCACCATTAGTGTGTGCGGCTTTTTAATTTCATTCAGGGATAACTTAATTAAGTATTAAGAGGGTATAACGTTGTCAAAGCGTCGTGTTGTCATCACTGGCATGGGTATGGTTTCGCCGGTTGGTTTAACGGTCAAGGAATCCTGGGAAAATATTCTTGCAGGAAAAAGTGGAATAGCCCCGATTACACATTTTGATACCACAGGTTTTGCAACAACCTTTGGTGGCTCTGTTAAAGATTTTGACATTACCAACTATATGTCAGCCAAAGAAGCCAGGAAAATGGACCCTTTTATCCATTATGGCATTGCAGCTGCAAAGGAGGCTATTGCAGATTCCGGCCTGGAAATTACAGATGAAAATGCAACACGATGTGGTGTAGCTATAGGCTCAGGTATCGGCGGCCTGCCGGGTATTGAAAAAGGTCACTCTGCATACCTTAAGGGTGGTCCGCGTAAAATCTCACCGTTCTTTGTACCAAGCAATATCATTAATATGATCTCGGGCAATCTTTCGATCATGTACGGTATGAAAGGACCAAACATTGCACTGGTAACGGCTTGTGCAACTGCCACCCATAGTATTGGTGATGCGGCTCGTATTATCGAGTATGGTGATGCGGACGTAATGGTGGCCGGTGGTGCCGAGATGGCAACCAGTCCAACAGGCCTGGGTGGCTTTGCGGCAGCACGCGCGTTGTCGACACGGAATGATTCTCCTGAAACGGCAAGTCGTCCATGGGATGTAGACCGCGATGGCTTTGTATTAAGTGATGGTGCGGGTGTCGTAGTACTTGAAGAATATGAACACGCCAAAGCTCGTGGTGCCAATATTTACGCAGAAGTTGTCGGATACGGCATGAGTGGTGATGCATACCATATGACATCACCTTCAGAAGGGGGTGAAGGAGCCGCACGATGCATGCAGGCGGCCATTGGTAATGCAGGTATTAATCCTGAAGATGTCCAGTACATCAACGCACATGGCACATCCACACCGGCGGGTGATAAAGCTGAAGTAATGGCAGTTAAAAGCACCTTTGGTGATCATGCCCATAAACTGGCCATGAGTTCCACCAAGTCCATGACAGGACACGCCCTGGGCGCTGCAGGTGGACTGGAAGCAATCTTTACCGTGTTATGTATGCGCGACCAGGTTGCTTCACCAACGATTAACATATTTAATCAGGATCCGGAATGTGATCTGGATTTTGTACCTAACGAAGCTCGCGACATGAAGATTGATGTAGCACTATCCAATTCGTTTGGTTTCGGTGGAACCAATGGTACATTGGTGTTCCGTAAACTGAGTTAATAGTGAATAGCACGCATGGAACGTGCACAGAAACACCAACCGTCCTCACAACCCTCGGTATCTGCCAAGATGCCGGGGGTTAAACGTCTCCAGGGCTGTATAAATTTACGCAGCCTTCATGCAACTAACCCGCAGCGTTATCCGTACTTACTGGAAAGTACTGCCCAATCAGAAAATACGCAGTACAGCCTGCTGTTTGCATTTCCGGAAGATTTTTTAATACTGGATGCTAAACAACAGCTTTCATATAACGACAAGATTATTACCAGTTCCAACAATTTTCTCCAGCAACTTGACATTAAATGGCAACAGGAGCGAGAAAGACATGATTCAGTTTCAGACTTGCCATTCAGTGGAGGCTGGTTTTTGTTCCTGGGGTATGAGTTAGCCCAGCAGGTTGAACCACGTTTATCGATTCCTATGCCAACTGATGGGTTTCCCGTTGCCTGTGCAGTACGCATACCTGCGGCAGTAATTGTTGATCATAAACATCATGAGACGATTCTTGTAACGGAAAAAAGCGGTAATTGTGATTTTCTAAAACTGCTGGAAGAAGACATTGATTCTCTTAAAGAACTTGGGGATAAAAAAGAAACAGCCAGTAAATTTAAGATTAATGTCTGTGAAGAAAATCCAGTTAGTTATATCGACAATGTTGCAAAGGTAAAGCAATATATAATTAATGGTGATGTGTTCCAGGTTAACCTGTCACGACGCTGGTCTGCGCCACGACCGCAAAACCTGACCCCTTATACAATTTATCGAAACCTGTCAGAAACAAATCCGGCACCATTTTCGGGTATTATGCAGTTCCCGTTTGGCGCGATCATTAGTTCCTCACCGGAAAGATTACTCAACATTAAGGAAGGTATTGCAAATACCCGGCCTATCGCCGGTACACGCCCGCGTAGTACAGATAATGACGATGATAATGCCTATAAAAATGAACTGATAGGCCATCCAAAAGAACGCGCAGAACATATCATGTTGATTGATCTTGAGCGGAACGACCTTGGGCGGGTCTGTGAACCGGGAAGTGTCGTGGTCGACGAGTTAATGGCACTGGAAAGTTATGCCCATGTGCATCACATTGTATCCAATGTAACAGGAAAGTTAAGAAAAGAAGTTACACCCGGCGAAGCAATAAAGGCGGTTTTTCCTGGTGGCACAATAACAGGTTGTCCCAAGGAAAGGTGTATGGCAATCATAGCTGAACTGGAACAGGAAGCGCGTGGTGCCTATACCGGTTCTGTTGGTTACCTGAATCATAGTGGTAATATGGATTTAAATATTCTAATCCGGACTATCACTGTGACAGATAAAGAGGTTCGATTCCGTGCTGGTGCGGGTTTGGTGTTTGACTCTGTCGCGGAAAAAGAGCTGGAAGAGACCCGACATAAAGCCAAGGGCATGTTGTTGGCACTGGGAGTTGCCAGTGACTAACAAAATAATGGTTAATGGCATTACCACGTCAAGTATTGATGTAATGGATCGTGGATGTCAGTATGGTGATGGCCTGTTTGAAACCATGCAGGTAGTTAATCATAATATTCCACTTTGGCAACAGCACTGGCAGCGTTTACAAAAAGGTTGTGCCGTATTATCGATCACGATACCTGATAAGGCAGCGCTGGAAGAAAATATTGCAGCAATTACAAAAAATGTCACTCATGGTGTGGTCAAACTGCTGGTGACGCGTGGCGCAGGTGGTCGTGGCTATGCTAGTACAGAGAAACTCGAACCAGATGTGATACTTATACAGGTAGATTACCCGGATTACCCGGCCCGCTACTGGCAAGATGGTATAGAGGCAAGAACTTGTCAAACCCGCCTGTCTCATCAACCCGCTCTTGCTGGTATCAAACACATGAACCGGCTTGAACAGGTGTTGGCCAGAAATGAATGGCAGGATAGGGAGACGTGTGAAGGCATAATGCTTGATTATCACAACAATGTTATTGAGGGCACAATGACCAATATTTTTCTTGCCAGGGAGGGAATAATCCAAACCCCGGTACTGGAAATGTGCGGCGTAGCAGGTCTAATGCGTGAAACAGTTCTGACTATTCTTGAAAAAGAAAAGATACCCTTTGAAATTACGAATATCTCTAAAGAGACTTTGATGTCAGCCGATGAGGTATTTTTAACCAACAGTGTTATTGGCCTATGGCCGGTAAAAA
>JARRJY010000035.1:6077-12746 GCA_037388705.1 Gammaproteobacteria bacterium | reverse complement strand
AGAAAAATCCAAAACAAGATAAATTCTCTGATTAATGCGTAGTTTAGTTTTTAAAGTTGTCGGCGTTTTAATTGTAGCAGGAATAATTGCGCTGGGCTGGTTCTGGAATGATTATCAGAACTTCATGACCTCACCACTCAATATTTCTGAACAAGGCTTCCGCTATGAACTTAAACCTGGCATGAACCTGACGAAACTGGTTAAGGAACTGGCAGCGCAAGGTATTATCAAAAAACCACGTTATATTCTCTGGTACGCGCGCCTGACTGGTAAAGCGAACCACATCCAGGTCGGTGAATATGAACTGCTTAAGAATGATACACCCGGGGACTTTATCGAAAAATTATTGAACGGAAAGGTTATTCAGCATGTGTTAACCATTGTAGAAGGCTGGAATTTCAAGCAGATGATGGATGCCGTTAATAACCATGAGAGCCTGTCTCATACTATGAAAGGAAAAACGGGCAAAGAGATCATGGCTGCCCTGGGTTATCCGGACGAACACCCTGAAGGGCGCTTTTTACCAGACACGTATCATTTCCCCAGGGGTTTAACTGATATTGAATTTCTAAAACGTGCCTATGAAGCCATGGATAAGTACCTGGCCAGTGAATGGCAAAACAGGGAAGTCGGTCTGGCTGTGAATACTCCCTACGAGGCACTAATCCTGGCTTCTATTGTTGAAAAGGAAACCGGCTTGGCAAGTGAAAGAAGAGCCATTGCCGGCGTGTTTATGCGACGGTTAATAAAGGGCATGAGATTGCAAACTGACCCAACTGTTATTTACGGAATGGGGGAACGTTACAAGGGAAATATACGTCGCAGAGATCTGCAACAGGACACACCTTATAACACATATCGTCGTTCCGGCTTAACGCCGACACCTATTGCAATGCCAGGCCGTGATGCTATTCATGCTACATTACATCCAGATGAAAGTGATGCACTGTATTTTGTGTCACGAGGGGATGGCAGCCATCATTTTTCTTCCACTCTGGAAGAACATAATGCAGCAGTAATTAAATACCAGTTAAAAGGCAGGAAGCGTCCCTTTTCTTCCTTCAAAAACGATGATGAGAAAAAATAAATGCGTGGCAAGTTTATTACAGTGGAAGGTACTGAGGGTGTTGGTAAAAGCACCAACATGGCATTTGTTGAGAATTATTTAAAACAGGCTGGGATCGACGTGATTGTTACCCGTGAGCCTGGCGGTACACCTTTATCAGAAAAAATTCGTGACATGTTACTGGATGCCAGGCAAGTTGCTATCTGTGAGGATACCGAGTTACTAATGATGTTTGCAGCCCGTGCACAACATCTGAATGAATTGATCATTCCGGCATTGCAAAGAGGGCAATGGGTACTGTGTGACCGCTTTACTGATGCAAGTTATGCTTATCAAGGTGGTGGACGGGGTATTGATGAATCACGCATTGCTGAACTTGAACAATGGGTACAGGGTGATCTTCGCCCTGACTTAACATTATTGCTGGATATGCCAATTGATGAAGGCCTGGAACGTGCGGGAAAAAGAAGTTCACCCGATCGGTTTGAACAGGAACAAAAGGATTTCTTTGAAAAAGTGCGACAATGTTATCTGCAAAGAGCCAATCACTTTCCAGAGCGTTTTCGTATTATTGATGCACGGCCAGCGATTGAACATGTACAAAAACAAATTACCGGAGTTCTGGAGCCATTAATCAAGTGAAGGCAATTTATTCATGGCAACAGGATAACTGGCAGAAGCTGGCCCAACGTTATCAGCAACAGCAATTTCCTCATGCCCTGTTGCTATATGGGCCGTCCGGAACTGGCAAGCGTGACTTTGCATTAGAATTAGCTGAGGCAATGTTGTGCAACAATAATTCTTCACTGCTGGAGACAGCCTGTGGACAGTGCAGTGCCTGTAACCTGTTAAAGGCTGATACACACCCGGATTTCTTCATGGTTGAACCAGAAGACGAGGGCAAGGCCATCAAAATCGGACAGGTTCGGGCATTGATTGAAAAAATGTCGCTTAGCAGTCACGCCGGTGGTTACAAAATAGCCGTTATTTGCCCCGCAGAAGCCATGAATACTGCTTCCGCCAACAGTCTACTCAAGACGTTGGAAGAACCTCCCTCGGATACCATTATTATTCTCGTAAGCTCAAGGCCATCTGCTTTGCCGGCAACCCTTCGGAGCCGCTGCCAGATGGTCAGAATGGCTTTGCCAGAGCACGAAACAGCCCTCAACTGGTTGCAGCAGCACGTAAACAACGTAAATCGTGCTGAAATCTTGCTGGATATGTCTGGCGGGGCACCATTAAACGCCTTGAGAGCGGCTGAGGAGGGACTTGAAGAGACCTACCAGCAAATGCTGCAAGACTGGCTTGCTCTTGGACGTGGCAAGGCTGATCCGGTCAAAACTGCCGAACAATGGCTAAAGGTAGACCAGAACAAGCCGATATTTTGGGTGTATGAGTGGATTTCCCAGATGATCAGGGTCAAATCCAGTACAGATCACGATAATGAGAAAAATATCCATTTCGAATTACGTGAATTAGTGCAGAATATCCATCTCAAGCAATTATTCGGCTTATTTGACGAGATTGCAGGGGCCGTACACATAGCCCATACTCAAGCTAACCACTTGATGTTATTGGAAAGAATTTTGATATACTGGAGCAATCTACCGCGCCAGCAAGCATAACAACGAGAAAGGAAAACACTTAATGTCAGTACCAGGTGGACGTCAGGGGATTTTATCTCTCACAATCAAGGACAAGAGTGCCTTGTACGCAGCCTACATGCCTTTTGTAAAAAATGGTGGACTATTCATACCCACTAACAAGGAATACAAGCTGGGCGACGAAGTATTTATGCTGCTGACATTAATGGAAGAAAAAGAAAAACTCCCGGTTGCAGGCAAAATTGTCTGGGTTACTCCCAAAGGTGCACAGGGCAACAGGGCTGCCGGAATTGGCGTACAGTTTAGTGATCAGGATGGCGGAGCTGCGCGTACCAAGATTGAAACTTATCTCGCCGGTGCATTGAAGTCTGATCGTCAGACCCATACCATGTAATCAAGTCTTATTTTATTGTAGAGAGATTCCATGGTGTTTCTTGTTGATTCACATTGTCATTTAGATCGTCTTGATTTAACACCATTCGATGGAAAGCTAGACGGCGCTTTACAACATGCCAGGGACAATGGCGTTGGCCATATGTTATGCGTGTCTATCAGCATGGAAAACTTCCCGGATGTAAAAGCAACTGCCGTCAATCATGATTTTATTTCGGCCTCAGTGGGGGTGCATCCAAACGAGCAGGGTGGTCATGATCCGTCTGTAGTGGAACTTGTTGAGATCGCCCAGGACAAAAATATCGTGGCTATTGGAGAAACTGGCCTGGACTATTTTCGTAGTGAAGGTGATCTTGAGTGGCAGCGAGATCGTTTTCGTCGTCACATTGCGGCGGCCAAAGAAAGTAAGAAACCGCTGATCATTCATATGCGTGATGCGACTGAAGATACCCTGCGTGTTTTGAAAGAAGAAAAAGCAGAAGAAGTTGGTGGCGTTATGCATTGTTTCGTGGAAGACTGGGAGACAGCGCAAAAAGCCATGGATTTAAATTTTTATATCTCTTTTTCAGGTATCGTGACTTTCAATAGTGCAAAAATACTTAAGGAAGTCGCCAAGCAGATGCCGGCTGATAAAATGCTGGTGGAAACAGATTCTCCCTATCTTGCCCCGGTACCATTTCGTGGCAAGCCTAATGAACCCGCCTATGTAAGGCATGTTGCTGAGCATATTGCTGAACTTCGAGAAGACTCAATAGAAAATATTGCCGCAAAAACAACAGATAATTATTTCAGGTTATTTGGTGAGATAACTGCTTAGAATGTCTCCTTTCGGCCAAAAGCGGATATTCATTTTTTCGATATTATAGGCACAATAAATTTTTTATTAGTAATAGTAAAATCACCTGTAAGTCTTTCAACGTGTTTTATAATTACGCCATCTTCCGGTTTTTTTACATACGCATCAAAATCTTTAGTCTCTAAGGTAATAAAATATTCACTACCTATCTTGCACTGAATATTGATTGCTTTTTCATAGATATGAGGCGAATCGCCTAGTGCTCCGCCGAATGGGCCAATTAATGTAAATCCAGCTATATCCCATACAACATTAAATTTATGATTTCCTGGGGAAATATGAAAAGTGGTGTATTCATCATGTTTAAGTTGAACAAACGGTTTATTATCAATAGCAAGTGTAAAAATAGTACCTGAAGTCGAATATTGTTTTTTTCTTACCACTGTAATAGTTGTAAAATCTTTATCGATATAAGGTATTCCAGTGATTTTTGGTGGCAATGGCCTGTTTAACATAACACATCCGCTACTCATAACAGCAGAAATACACAGAAAAATTATAAGAGGGGAAGCTTTTAGCAAGTGTTTTTGTTTAGTTTCCACTTTTTTTGTCGAGCATGAAATATTTAAAGAGTTCTTAGGATAATATGAATGACTGCTTAAGGTCACAACCAATCATGCAGTTAATGTCCTTCATAGAGTTTATGAATTTCTCTTTTATATTTTTCGAATATCTTATTACGTTTTAGTTTTAGGGTAGGAGTTATAAGTTCGCTTTCCACGGTCCATGGTTCCAGCGTGGCAAATACCTTATAGATATTGGCATATCCTGGAAAACTGATCAGTTGTCGCTTGATTTGATCAAGTATTTTCTGAACGCTCTCGTCAGTATTAAGACAACTTTCGATATCTTTTTCACCAAATAACAATTTACATCTATCGGCATTCAGTACCACGATCGCTGATAGAAAAGGTTTTCCTTCACCAATAATCATGACCTGCTCAAACAAACTGTTATTGGTTATTGCCATTTCTATATCAGCCGGTGGTACTTTTTCACCGTTGGACATAACGATAATATCTTTAAGGCGACCGGTGATTTGAATATGGCCATCAACCATGGTGACTTTATCACCGGTTCGTAGCCAGCCTTCGTTATCAATAATTTCCCTGGTTGCTGTTTCATTGTTCCAGTAGCCGAGCATAACATTAGGTCCGCGCACCTGTAGTTCATCCTCATCACTGATCCTTATCTCCTGACCGTAAACAGGTTCACCGACTGTGGCAGGCAGGTTGTTTTCCAGCTTGTTAACACTGATTACCGGGCTGGTTTCAGTCAGGCCATAGCCTTGTGCAATGGGTAAACCAAGACCAATAAATGTCCTGGCAATATCTTCTGAAAGGGGGGCGCCACCTGAAATTGCAAAGCGCATACGACCGCCTAGTTTCGCAAGTATTTTCCTGGCAACAAGCACATTCAGAATCGGCCAGAAAAGCACTTTAAGATGCCAGCCTGCTCGGCCCTGTGATACCTGGTATCGATACCAGCCGACACTTGTTGCCCAGGTAAAAAGTTTACGGGCAATCATCGGCTTTTCGGCAAGGCCTAGTTGAATTTTGTTATATACACGTTCAAATATACGTGGCACCGAGATGAGAATATGCGGTTTTATAATGGTAAGGTCTTCTGCCAGTAATTCGATAGATCGAGAGTAGGCGACAGGACAACCACACATCATAGCGAAGTAATAACCTATTGATCGCTCCAGTGTATGTGATAATGGTAGAAATGATAGAAATATTTCACCGGGATAGCACGGGATACTTTGCGTGCCTGCATACGCATCCCAAATGATATTATGATGGCTTAGCATGACACCTTTGGGTTTACCAGTGGTGCCTGAAGTGTAAACGATGGTAGCCAGTTCATCTTTATCAAGAACGGGTTCTGAAAAGGTTGTTTCTTCCGCCTGATTTAGCCAGTCATGCAGGCTTATAATGCGATTATCTGTTGCATTTTCAATTGGCTCGACGGTAATGATGCGGGTTAAGCTATCAAGTTGTTCATAGGCCGTTTTAATAATCTGCCAATGTTCCTCATTTTCGATTAGCAGGACTTTTACATTGGCATCAGTAATAATGTATCCAATATTGTCAGCACGATCATTAGTATAAAGTGGCACTGTAACAAGACCGGTGCGTAATGCAGACTGATCAAAAACTACCCAGTACGGGCAGTTACGTAGCATAATGGCAACACGATCGCCTTTTTCAAGCTTTTCGTGACAGAATGCTGCTTGCCAGCGTTTTATCTCGTTGTCCATTTGCTGCCAGCTCAGATCATGCCATTGATCATCTTTGAAATATTTATAGGCGAGTTCATTTGAACTGCGCTGTAAACGTTCAATAAACAAACCTGGCAAAGTTTGCGCCTCTTCAGGTGTGATAATGTCCGTTTCTCTATTCATAGAGTTATTCCATTAATGCTTTCCAGCCTTTATCAGGATTAAATCTTTCTCCATACCGTTGAGTTAAGCGTTCCAGTAGTTTTTCTAATTGCTCCGGGCCTCGTATTATTATGTAATGCATGGGGCCACCTCTGAAAGGTGCGAAGCCAGTTCCGAATATTACCCCCGCATCAATCATATCAGCATTATCAGTAATACCATCGCGCAAACACGCAGTTGCTTCATTTATGAGGCGCATAATAAGTCTATCCTGTAGATCAACTGGCATGGAATAGTCTTTTGGTAAAGCTGGCTTGACAGGTTTACCTTTTTTGAAGGTATAAAACCCTGTGCCCGTTTTTTT
>JARRJY010000035.1:0-6046 GCA_037388705.1 Gammaproteobacteria bacterium | reverse complement strand
TTATTGGTATCGACAAGTTGTTTAAGCTTTTCAGGAACGCTGATGTTCATGGAAGTCGACAGGATTTCTGCGACGTTGAGACAAATATCAAGGCCAACTGTATCAGCCAGTTCAATGGGCCCCATCGGCATACCAAAGTCAACCGCCGCATCGTCTATCGCTTTAAGCGGAATCCCTTCATCAGCAAGAGTAACTGCTTCAATAAGATAGGGCATAAGTATACGGTTGACCAGGAACCCGGGGCTGCTCTTCACCGGTAACGGTAAACGACGTATTTGTTTCGTGAAAGTACTTGCCTGCGTGATAACTTCTGGACTGGTTTGTTCCCCATGAATAATTTCTACCAGGGGCATTTTGGCTACCGGGTTAAAAAAATGCAGGCCGACCAATCGCTCTGGATGATTAAGACTTGTTGATAATTTCTCCAGCGGAATACTGGAGGTATTGGTAGCAATTAATGCTGTTTCTTTAATTTTAGGTTCAATATTTTCAAACAGGCGACGTTTGGTTTCGATATCTTCAAAAATAGCTTCAATAACGACATCGGCACGTTTTAAGCCATTGCCATGCATGTCAGGTGTTAATCGATCAAGCGCAGCAGTTACCAGTCGCGCTTTTTTAAGTTTTTGCTGGTAAAGTTTGTTAGCACGCTGCATAACACGGGCCAGGGACTCATGTTTGGTATCCTGTAACGTGACCTTATAACCTTGCATGGCACACCAGATTGCAATATCGCCCCCCATGATTCCAGCGCCGATAACATGGATTTGTTCAGGTTGAAAAGATACAGAGTTACCTTGCGATTTTAACAGTTCCTGAAGTTTAAAAACCCGTATCAGGTTTTGTGCGGTTTTACCCACGATAAGGCGAGCTACAGAAGCCGCTTCTTCCTTCATCATGGTTTTTTTATTATCAAAATGATGTTGCCACAAGTCGATTACAGCATAGGGAGCAGGGTAATGATTACGTACGGCTTTTTTTGCAACATTTTTTGTTATGAACCTGGCAACATAAGGACGGGCCAGTCTGTGGTTCAGCAACAACCCCAGAATATTTTGCTTTTTCTGTTTACTGGTTTTCAGCACAGTTTCGCGAGCAGCATTGAGTAAATGTCGTTCTGGTACGGCAAAATCAATAAGACCAATGTGTTTTGCCGCTGACGCAGAGAGATTACGTCCGGAGAGAATCAAATCAAAAGCTTTCAGGGGATCAAGTAAACGGAAGGCGCGAACGGTACCACCAAAGCCAGGATGAATTCCCAGTTTAACTTCCGGCAACCCCAGTTTGGTCGATTCACTATTTTCTGCAATGCGATAAGTACAGGCTAGAGCCAGTTCCATTCCACCTCCGAGACAGTAACCTTTAATTAATGCCAATGTGGGAAACGGTAGTTCTTCAATCTTGTTGAAAATCGACTGGCCACGTTCAATGGCAGTTAACGCATCTGATTCAGACTGAAAGGTTGTAAATTCATTAACATCGGCGCCGGCGATAAAACCTGAGGGTTTGACAGACTGGAAAATGAGGCCTTTGACAGGGTGCTGTGCCAGGCTATCAACAATGGTTTCCAGTTCAAGCAAAACCTCGGTCGACAAGGTGTTGGTTGAACTGTCTTTTTTATCAAGAGATAACCAGCCAATATCATTTTCGTCAGTAGATAAATGCCAGTGCGTGTTTTTCGTTTTCATTAATATTTCCGGAATTTATTCTGTACGTTCAATGAGAACAGCGCCACCCTGGCCGCCGCCTATACATAAACTGGCAATGCCTCGATGTGCATTGTTTCTTTCCAGTACATGCAGCAAATGCAGAATTATACGGGCACCACTTGCTCCTACTGGATGACCAAGACTGATCGCACCGCCATCGATGTTAAGTTTTTCCTGGTCAATACCTCCCATTGGTTTACTAAGCCCCAGTTCATTTTTGCAATAGTCTTTGTCGTCCCAGGCTGCAAGACAAGCAAGAACCTGTGAAGCAAAGGCCTCATTAATTTCCCAGTAATCAATATCATCCAGTTTAAGCTTATTACGCTTTATGAGTGGTGTCATGGCATGAACAGGTCCCAAGCCCATTTGCGAAGGATCAAGAGCGGCCCATTCAGTATCGATGATTTTTCCCATCACTGGTAATTGATGTTTTACAACGGCATCTTCGCTGGCAAGAATAAGCAGGCTGGCACCATCCGTTACCTGTGAACTATTACCTGCAGTCACTAAGCCAAAAGGTTTGTCAAAGATAGGAGAAAGCGTTCCAAGTTTATCTATTGTTGAATCAGTACGTATGCCATCATCATTTTGATAAAACTTGCCATCAGTACTGTAGAGGGGTTCAATTTCCGTTAATAATTTATTATCGATAGCATCTGCCAGTCGCTGATGACTTCTTAATGCATATTCATCCATTTGGTGACGTGATATAGCAAAGCGGTAGGCCAGGTTCTCTGCAGTTTGCCCCATGGATAGACCTGCAACCGGATCTGTTAGTCCACGCAACAAACCAATAACCGGTTTTATATGTTTTGGTCTTAGCTGAGCAAATGTTTTAATTTTTTTAACTAACGACTTTGCACTGTAGAACTCACCCAGCCAGTTAACCATTGATTTACTGAACAGTACGGGAGCATGACTCATTGCTTCAGTACCACCAGCCAGTACAATATCTGCACGGCCTAATGAGATATCCTTGGCAGCACTATCAACTGCCTGCATGCCGGAAGCGCAATTACGTTGCACGGTATAGGCTGGTGTATCCTTTCCACAACCTAATCGTAATGCGATTACCCGGGCAATATTGGCTTCATCTGGTCCGGGCATGACGCAGCCAATAATGACCTCATCAAAAATATCCGGGTTGAACGGTTGTCGTGCAAGTAGCGGACGACCACAGGATACAGCAAGGTCTGAAGCACGAAAAGGACCAGGTTTACCTCTGGCTTTTAATTGTGGAGTACGGCTACCATCAACGATATAAACCGTGCGGCCCTTTATTTTTTTCCTTGTCGAGCTTTTTTTATTCTCGGTTGATACCATTGTAATGCCCGGATACTGTTAAATATTTATTGAAGTTCGGCTGATAAATCGTCGACCTGTATAACATCTGAACGCGCCTTTTCAGCTTCTCTTATCATATCAGCTTCTTCTTCAGTGATAATCTGTTTTTGTATAGCAATACTGAGCATGCCTTCCAATCCCCGATAATCTGACTGATATTTGCCCAGTCCTTTTCGAATGCGCTTTTCAATGTGTTCAACTTTTATTACTTTAATCAAAGCATCTTCTATTCGACCAAGTTGTTCATCAGTCGACTCTGGCAAATATAACCCATGCGTTAGCCGATCTCGCGATTCGGAAGGGGTAAGTAAGATTTCTGCTACCTGGCGGCCCAGTTTGTCATCAGGAGGGGCAAAGTGTCGTCCAAGTGGAAAAACCAGGAACTTTAATAACCACGTAAATGGTTTATAAGGCATATTTCTAAATAAACCATCAAATGCATGTTGGATCTCGTGCAGTGCGTGTTGGCAACTCCAGTCTATCAGGGGTTTATCAGCTTTGCGTTTGTCCTGATCTTCGTAGCGTTTTAATGCAGCAGAGGCCAGATAAAGATAACTAAGTATATCACCCAGTCTGCCGGATAATTTTTCTCTGCGTTTTAATGAACCTCCCATGGACATTAATGCAATATCTGTCATTACCATAAAAGCCGCACTCATACGTGTCAGGTGTTGATAATAACGACGTGTTGGTCCTCTGGATACAAACACAAAACGAGAACCGGTGAGAGCGTGGAATGTACTTCGCATAAGGTTTATGATGAAAAAGCCGATGTGGCCAAATAATGCGCGATCAAATTTCTTTAATGAAGCTTCATAATCAGTTTCACCAATAGCTTCCAGCTCCCTGAAAATATACGGATGGCTGCGAATAGCACCCTGGCCAAAGATAATCATACTTCGTGTGAGAATGTTAGCGCCTTCAACCGTGATGCTTATTGGTAGTGCCTGGTAAGTTCGACCCATAATATTTCTCGGGCCGAGACATATTCCTGCACCACCAAGGATATCCATGGCATCATTAACAACTTTTCGCATGTTTTCTGTTAAATGATATTTAACAATCGCTGAAATTACTGAAGGCTTTTCTCCTTTATCGAGTGCAACAGCGGTCAAAGTTCTGGCCGCATCCATCATATAAGTCAGGCCGGCAATACGTGCTAACGGTTCCTCGATACCTTCAAATCGACCAATGGGCAGTTTAAACTGGCGTCGAATACGTGCATATCCACCGACGCCGCGTGCAGCAAGTTTTCCAGCACCAGTACTCAAAGCAGGTAGTGAAATTCCACGCCCATCAGAAAGGCACTCCATTAACATTCGCCAGCCCTGGCCAATATTTTCCTGTCCACCGATTAGCCACTCCATTGGAACAAAGACATTTTCGCCACTATTTGGCCCATTCATAAAAGGAATATTGAGAGGGAAATGGCGTCGATCAATATTGATACCTGGCGTGCTTGTAGGTATCAAGGCAAGCGTAATACCAAGGTTCTCTTCCTCGCCTAACAAGTGATCAGGATCGTAAAGCTTGAAAGCAAGACCAAGTATTGTTGCTACGGGACCAAGGGTAATGTAACGCTTGTTCCATGTGACGTGCATACCCAGTACATCTTTTTGTCCCTGGAAGTCCTGGCGACATACGATGCCAAAATCCGGAATAGCGCCAGCATCACTACCTGCATCAGGACTGGTTAATGCAAAACAGGGGATTTCTTTACCTTTTGCAAGGCGTGGCAGGTAATACTCTTTTTGTTTTTCTGTTCCATATTCAAGCAGTAATTTTGCTGGCCCCAAAGAGTTGGGAACCATTACTGTAACTGCAGCGGTAATACTACGCGTGGCGATTTTCATCACGACTTCAGAGTGGGCGAGATTTGAAAAATCAAGACCACCGTAAACTTTGGGAATTATCATACTGAAGAAGCCATTTTGTTTTATAAATTGCCAGGCTTCTTCAGGAAGTCGTTTATCTTCGTGGGTTATTTTCCAGTCATCCAGCATTGCGCAAAACTGTTCAACCGGACCATCGATAAAAGCCTGTTCTTCAGAGCTGAGATGTGGAGCAGGGAGGTGACGTAGTTTTCGCCAGTGAGGTCGACCACTAAAAAGTTCTCCATCCCACCAGACAGAACCGGCATCAAGTGCTTCCCGCTCTGTCCTGGACATGGAAGGTGTTACGCGTTTAAAGACATTAAGCAGTGGACCGGATATCCACTTGAGGCGCCATTTCACTGCTGTCGATGTCTGACTCATACCTGGACTCCTTGGTATTCTATATTAATATAGACATCAAATTTTTTATCGGTTCTACTGTAAAGTATAGAAAAAATGTATTAACTCGCATTAAATTCTTCAATAAATTGTAGAGCCTGTCTTATTTTTTCCCTTGGCGTGTAAAAATGTGGCGAAAATCGAATACCTCCGCCGCGTATGGCACAAATGATCTTGTTCTCAGTGAGAAATTTGTATATTTCAGAATTTCTTATATTTTTATGTCGAAAGGTAACAATACCTGAATTATAAACCGCAGGGTAAATATAAAGAAGCTCAAGATTTTTACTGCTTCTTATGAAATCGAGCATATAGTCAGTGTTACTCAGAACACTCGCCTGAATTTTATTAATGCTAATTTCGTGTATAAGCATCAGGCTGGCATACAAGGCATGAATCCCCAGCATGTTAGGGCTGCCGCATTCGAACCGCCTGGCTGAATGGGCCGGCTGCCAGCCTTGTTTGTCATAATCGCCCAGGGCTTCTACCATATGCCAGCCATACTGATGTAGCTTAAGTTGCTCCCGCATATGTTCTGAAACATAAAAAATAGCGAGGCCTTCCGGTGACATTAACCACTTATGCCCATCTGCCATAATATAATCGGCATGTATTTTCTGGACATCCATTTCAAAGACTCCAAGGCTCTGGATGGCATCAACACAAAAGAGAATATTATTTGATTTACACGCAACGCCAATAGGCTCAAGATTTAACCTC
>JARRJY010000034.1:0-28620 GCA_037388705.1 Gammaproteobacteria bacterium | reverse complement strand
CTGCACGGATCATAATTCGCCAGAATATAAAAACTTACTCATTGAAGTGCAAAATATTTCGAAATGAATGACCGCTTTTGGCCGTTTGCAGACATTCATTTTGAGTGAGTAAAACGATTAATATTGCCGCATCTGGTATAATAATAAATATTGATGTGTCCTTACTAATAGGGACCTTATAAATTAGCAACAGGATATTAATATGAGCGATTTACCTGCCTGCCCGAAATGCGGATCAGAATACACCTATGAAGATGGCACCATGCTGGTTTGTCCGGAGTGTGCCCATGAATGGTCTAGAGATGAACAAATTGCTGCAGAGGACAGTGGTTTGGTCGTTAAAGACAGCAACGGTAATGTGCTGAATGATGGGGATACCATAACGGTCATCAAGGATTTAAAAGTTAAGGGGTCATCTTCGGTTGTTAAGGTTGGGACCAAGGTCAAGAACATCCGCCTGGTAGAAGGCGATCACAATATTGACTGCAAGATAGATGGTATCGGGGCAATGAAACTGAAATCCGAGTTTGTTAAAAAATCTTGATCGCTTCCCTACATTTTTCCTGGATGAGTAAACAGAGGATAAAAAATTGATCAGGACATTACGGGGAATTTTCCCCGTAATGCTATTGTCAGGGTAACTAGAAAATTTCCTTGAGGAATTTTTTTACTTCCTTCCATGAGGCTTTATCAGCTTTCTTGTTATATTCCAGTGGCAGGCCAAACTTTTTGCCTCTTTCATCTGCGCCTTTTACGCTGAAACTGTGCTTGGCACCTTTATAGTTGAACAGCTTGTAATCAACCTTGGCTGCTTTCATTTCTTTTTCGAACGCGGCCACTTGTTCAGCAGGAACGAAAGGATCATCCGCACCGTTTAAGACCAGGATTTTTGTTTTGATGTCACCGGGTTTGGCTGGTATTTGGGTGCCGAGGCTGCCATGTACTACGATAAAGCCGTCAATATCTACACCGGCACGTGCCATGGCCATGTTGATGCCACCACCCATACAATAACCAATCGATGCTATTTTACTTGCATCAACAGTTTTATGGTTCTTAAGAATGCTAAGGGCTTTTTCAAATTTCTTTTTCAGGCCAGCCTGATCAGAAAAAGCGGCATTCATAAATTTCTTGGCGTCATCCGGATGTTTGGCATGTACCCCGGTGCCATAGGCATCCATTGCAAAAGCTGTGTAGCCAAGCTTGGCCAGCATCTTGGCACGTTTGCGGGCATAGTCATCATGTCCCCACCATTCATGTACAACCAGGATTCCCGGATGTTTCTTTTTGGATTTCTCGTAGGCCATGAAGCCGGTATATTCTTTACCATCTACTGTGTATTTGATTTCCTCAGTTTTAATCCCTGCTATTGCTGACAAGCTGAATAAACTTAATGAAAGTAGAACAATTAATTTGCGCATATTTTTTATTCCTTTTGTTATGGCAAGTTGACACCAACTAAAAAATAGCAGGGAAGACTGTGTTTGGAAAGATGGTGACGCGGGAATTTACAGGGATTTTCTGATTTCATGCCACTGCTTGTCGAGTTTCTTAGTGGATACTGGCTGGGCAGTTTTTAATTCTTGTGAAAACAAAGAGATACGCAGTTCTTCCAGGGACCAGCGGTAATATTGCAGGGCATCACTTTCGTAGTAATAGTCCTGGTGATCGATATAGTTTTGCCAGAGAGGTAATATTTCACGGGTATTTTGTCGATCGCGTTCGGCATGTGTTGGTAGTTTTTCCAGGCGTTTTTTAATCCCTTTCAGGTAGCGCGGATAATGTTGTAACCACTGGACCGGGGTGTCACTGATAAAGCCTTCATATAACAGGTGTTCGAGTTGCTCATTGATGTCATTTATGCTCTCAATCCAGTGGGGGGAAATTTTCCCTTTCAGAAATTTGCGCACCTGTGTATAGATTTTCATGGCTTCTAGCAGTTTACTGCAGATGGTTGTTGCAGTATTTACCATTTCACCTCGTCCTTGCTCGACAATTATCTCGAAGTTTGCCTGTGAACGAATATCACTATCCTTGCGAAGGAAGGTTTGCTCAACGACGGCATTAACCAGGTCATTCTTTAAGTCATCACATTTGCCGATGGTTGAGTAGTGAAGACATAACTGATCGATACCCGGCAGGTTCTTTTTAAGGTATTTCACCTGTTGTGAAAGTTGCAGACGTATCAGGCGTTTGAGGCCATCAAGATGCTGATGAGTGGCTTCAGCTTTTGAGGCATATACCTTGATAGCAACATTATCGCCATTATCAGTCAGTGCGGGGTAACCGGTAACATCAAGGCCATGTATCGTGGCGTTAACAACTTCTGGCAAGTCACCAAAATTCCATTGTGTAATATGGCTTTGTTCAATATCCCATTGTGTTTTTCCACTGAACTGGTTTTGGACTTTGCGGTGGTACTTTTCCTGTAACGATGCCAGGTTACGACTCATAGCCAGCTGGTGTTGCTGTTCATCCAGTAGTCGGAAGTTCATTTTATAGTGGTTATCGAGTTCAATACTGTTGAAAGCAGATGCCAGTTCTGAAGAAGAAAGAGAAATATTACTGATATGAACAAGTTGTTGACTAAGGTTACTTACCAGGTTGTTGTTCGTGCTTTCCATTTTCTGTAGCGCCTTGCGGGCAAAATCCGGTGCCGGGACAAAATGTGTACGCAGATTTTTGGGCAGGGCGCGGATCATGGCAGTAACCTTGTCTTTTAACAGGCCGGGTACCAGCCACTCAAATTGCCGGGCATCCAGGTGACTGAGAAGAGGCAGGGGCACATCAACCGTAATTCCATCAAGTTCACTACCGGGTTCAAAATGATAATGTAGTTTTAACTCAACACCACTGACTGAGAGGTGATCTGGATACTGGTCCTCTGTGACATGTTCAGCCTCATGTTGCATCAAGGCCTCACGTGTCAGGAATAATAAGTTAGCATTATCCTTTTCGGCCTGTTTACGCCATTTTTCAAAGGCGTGACCGTTGTAGATACCCTCGGGTATACGTTCATCATAAAACTGGTACAAAATTTGTTCATCCACCATGACATCAAGGCGGCGAGATTTATGTTCCAGTTGCTCAATATCTTCAATCAACGCAAGGTTGTGTTTAAAGAAGGGAGCATTGGTTGTGTACTCACCCATCACAAGAGCATGGCGAATAAATACCTCGCGCGAGGTCCTGGGGTCAACAGGGCCATAGTTAACACGTTGCCTGGGATTTATCACCAGGCCATAAAGAGTTGATTTGCGCCAGGCGGAAACCTGCGCGGTTTTCTTTGACCAGTGTGGTTCATCGTAATGGTACTTCAACAGGTGTTTGCCCAGTGTTTCAATCCATTCCACCTGTATACTTGCAACGTTATGTGCGTACAGGCGCGTGGTTTCAATCAGTGCGGCACACATAATCCACTTGGGTTTCTTTTTAAACATACCCGAGCCGGGGAAAATATGAAAACGACTGTTACGTACGCCTTCATAATCGCCTTCGTCAGTTTTTATCCCGCTATGGCTGAGTAGCCCAGCAAGCAGTGACATATGGATATTTTCATAACTGGCAGGTTCACTGTTAATAGCAAATTTCATTTCCTTACAGTGTGTCAGTAACTGGGAGTGAATATCGCGCCATTCTTCCATACGACGATAGGAGATGAAACGTTGCTGACAGAGTTTACGTAACTTGTTACGTGACAGGTGATGGCGTTTGTCATGATAAAACTGCCACAGTTTCACATAGGATAAAAAGTCAGAAGTTTCATCCAGGTATAGGCTATGGGCTTCATCTGCTTTTTGCTGCTTTTCAACAGGGCGCTCTCGCGGATCCTGGATACTCAACGCACTGGCAATGATTAGCACTTCGTTTAGCGCATTGAATTCATTGGCGGCTATCAGCATGCGCCCGATACGCGGATCTACCGGCAAACGTGATAACTGTTTGCCCAGTTTGGTGACTTTATGTTGTTTTGTCGCCTGCAGTTCATCAAGAAGGCGATAACCATCTTTCAGTAACCGCCGATCAGGGGGATCGACAAAGGGGAAATCCTCTACATGTCCCAGTCTCAATGCTTCCATCTGTAAAATTACACTGGCCAGGTTGGTACGCAGGATTTCTGCATCAGTAAATTCAGCACGGTTATTAAAGTCTTCTTCGCTGTATAAGCGGATGCAGATACCTTCAGCAACACGACCACAACGACCTTTGCGCTGGTTGGCACTGGCCTGTGAGATCTTTTCAATAGGTAGACGTTGTACCTTGCTACGAAAACTGTAACGACTAATGCGAGCGTAACCGTTATCAATGACATAACGAATACCCGGCACGGTCAGCGATGTTTCCGCCACGTTGGTAGACAGTATTATTCGGCGATTGCCATGTGGAGCAAAAATCCTGTTTTGCTCGGCGGCACTCAGGCGTGCATACAGGGGAAGTATTTCAGTGTGTGGAGGATGATGTTTGCGTAACGCCTCTGCGGTTTCACGAATTTCTCTTTCCCCGGTAAGAAACACCAGGATATCCCCGGGACCTTCGCGACCGAGTTCATCTGTTGCATCCAGAATCGCAGATACCTGATCGCGATCCGTATCAACATCGGTATCCACTAAGGGTCGGTAACGTACTTCAACCGGGTAGGTGCGACCTGATACTTCTATGATCGGTGCATTATTGAAATGTTTTGCAAAACGCTGGGGATCGATAGTTGCCGAGGTAATAATAATTTTTAAGTCAGGTCGTGTATTAATAAGTATTTTTAAATAACCAAGCAAAAAGTCGATATTCAGACTGCGCTCATGGGCTTCATCAATAATCAGTGTATCGTAGTGATTCAGGAAACGATCTTTCTGTAATTCTGCGAGTAATATCCCGTCGGTCATTATTTTAATGTAACTGTCAGGACTGGTGTGATCACTAAAACGAATCTTGAATCCGACATGTGAACCCATTTCACATTTGAGTTCTTCAGCAATACGGGCAGCTACACTGCGTGCGGCGATGCGTCTCGGCTGGGTATGGCCAATGAGTCCATGGATGCCACAACCTGCTTCCAGGCAAAGCTTGGGTAGCTGAGTGGTTTTGCCGGAACCGGTTTCACCACAGATAATCACTACCTGGTTTTGTTGTATCGCCGCAATGATTTCTTCCCGTTTGTCACTGACAGGAAGAGGTGGATAGTCCAGTTGTGGAAGATTTGCTTTGCGCAGAGCTGATTTTTCAACTGAAGCCCGGGTATCCAGTTCGATCTTTTCAAGACTGTCGTGTTTGTTCTGCTTTAGTTTACGTAGCCGGCTTGCCAGGCGATGACGATCACTGACCATGCACTGTGCAATTTGTTGTCGCAGTTCGTATTGTGAACCCATGGTAAGAAAATAAGAATAATGAAAACCTGTCAGGTTTTACGTTAACAGGTTTTCCAGGATTTTTTCGTACATATTGGAAAGTTTATCGAGATCTTCAATACTGACACATTCATCAACTTTATGGATGGTGGCATTCAACGGGCCCAGTTCAACGACCTGCGCACCGGTGGGTGCAATAAAACGTCCATCCGAGGTGCCGCCGGTGGTTGACAGTTCAGTGTCAAAGCCAGCCACATCTTTAATCGCAGTTTGCATGGCGGTTACCAGTTCACCCGGCTGGGTTAAAAATGGCTGGCCAGACAGGTTCCATTTCAAATCATAATCCAGTTCATGCTTATTAAGGATAGCTTCCACCTGTTCACGTAACTGGGCGTCAGTGATTTCTGTGGAAAAACGGAAGTTAAATTCCACTTCCATACTGCCGGGGATAACATTGGTGGCACCGGTACCCGCATGAACATTACTGATCTGGAAAGTAGTGGCAGGGAAGTAATCATTTCCCTGGTCTGGTTCAAGCTGGCAGAGTTCATTTAAAGCAGGTGCAAACAGGTGAACCGGATTTTTGGCCAGGTGAGGGTAGGCCACATGACCCTGAACACCATTAATTATCAGGGTACCACCGAGTGATCCACGACGACCATTTTTAATTACATCACCGACATTACCAGTACTGGTCGGTTCGCCTACTAAACAGTAATCAATCTTTTCATTGGCTGATTCCAGGTACTCAACAACTTTAACGGTACCATCGACAGCCGGGCCTTCTTCATCGCTGGTGATCAGAAAAGAGATGGCGCCTTTGTGATGTGGATATTTCTCCACGAATCGTTCACACGCAGTGACCATTGCCGCGATAGAACCTTTCATATCCGCGGCACCTCGGCCATACAACATGCCGTTATGCTCAGTAGGCTCGAAGGGAGGAAATTTCCAGTTGGTTACGTCACCGGTTGGTACCACATCAGTATGACCAGCAAAACAAAACAAAGGGCCCAGCTTACCGCGCTTTGACCAGAGATTTGTTACATCACCGTACTGCAGGACTTCATTGTTAAAGCCAATCTTTTCCAGGCGGCTGGCAAGCAGCTGTTGACAACCCTTGTCATCAGGCGTGACTGAATTAATGGCTATCAGTTGTTTGGCTAGATCAAGCGTGGCAGACATATATTGTTCCAGGGTGAGTCGTTATTATTGGTAATGCTAGGTTAGCATTATCTGGCTTAACGAAAAAGTGATCGGTAGTCGCTGTCTTTAAAGCCAACCAGTATTTCGCCATCCTTATCCAGGACAGGGCGCTTGATAAGCGTGACGTTTTCCTGCATTAACTTCAGGGCGGTAGCTTTATTGAAAGGTTCTTTTTTGGAGTCGGGAATTTCTTTCCAGGTGCGACTGCGCTTGTTAAGCAGGGTTTCCCATTCTACAGTAGCAGCCCAGTTTTTTAACCGGGCTGCATTGAGTGGAGTTTTACGGAAATCAATAAACTCGTAGTCGATACCGTTAGTATCAAGCCACTTGCGGGCTTTCTTTACGGTGTCACAATTGGGTATTCCGTAAATTTTAACCATAAAGGTTTAAATATCACGTAGCAGTTCGTTGATACCGACCTTACCACGTGTTTTCTCATCAACCTGCTTAACGATAACCGCGCAGTACAAGCTGTATGTACCATCTTTAGAAGGCAGGTTGCCGGAAACTACAACAGAACCAGCCGGGATACGGCCGTAGGTGACTTCACCGGTTGCACGGTTAAAGATCTTGGTACTTTGACCAATGTATACACCCATGGAAATCACAGAACCTTCTTCAACGATCACACCTTCTACCACTTCTGAACGGGCACCAATGAAACAATTATCTTCGATAATAGTCGGCGCAGCCTGCAAGGGTTCCAGTACGCCACCAATACCAACGCCACCGGAGAGATGAACGTTTTTACCAATTTGTGCACATGAACCCACTGTTGCCCACGTGTCAACCATGGTGCCTGAATCTACATAAGCGCCGATGTTAACGTACGAAGGCATCAATACTGCGCCTGAAGCAATATATGCTCCGTGACGTACGGAAGCTGGTGGAACAACACGGACACCGTCAGCACGAAAGTCGCGTGAGTTGTAGTCAGCATATTTTGAAGGCACTTTATCAAAGTAGTTGGTAAATCCGCCTTTCATGAATTCATTATCATGGATACGGAAAGAAAGCAGAACGGCCTTTTTAAGCCATTCGTTAACCACCCAGTCACCATCTTTCTTTTCAGCAACACGAACTTCGCCCTTATCCAGTTGGTTCATTACTTCGGTAACGGCTTCCTTAACAATGGTGTCAACGCTGCGTGGGGTAATATCAGCGCGGTTTTCAAAAGCATTTTCAATAATATTTTTTAAGTCGCTCATTTTTCTCTCCAGGAAATCATTAACCGGCCAGAATTTGTGGGTATCTGGGCCAGCCGGGGCGTATTATACCTGCTGAAGATGGTGATTATAAGGTTTGCTGGCTTATAAGTTCTCAACCAGTTGTTTGATACGTTGAGCAGCTTCAATACATTCATCAAGTGGAGCCACCAGCGCCATGCGTACCCGGTTTTCACCCGGATTGATACCATCAGCCTCCCGGGACAGGTAGCGACCTGGCAGGACAGTAACATTTTGCTGGGCAAATAACTCACGTGCGAAAGTTTCATCATCAACCGGGGTACGTGGCCAGAGATAGAAAGAAGCCTCAGGCATTTGCATATCAAGTACCGGCGACAGGATATCCAGCACAGCCTTAAATTTTTGCTGGTAGAGATCACGGTTTTGCCGGACATGTTGTTCATCGGCCCAGGCCTTGATGCTGGCATACTGGTGATGTACTGGCATTGCACAGCCATGGTAGGTACGATACTTGAGAAACTTCGCGAGAACTTCAGCATCACCTGCAACAAAACCGGAACGCAATCCTGGCAAATTAGAACGCTTGGATAAGCTATGGAATACAACACAACGCGTGTAATCATGGTTGCCCATTTCACTGGCTGCCTGTAATAAACCCACGGGTGGGTTGTCCTTATCCTGGTAAATCTCTGAATAGCATTCATCCGATGCAATGACGAAGTCATGTTTTTCTGCCAGCTCGATAAGTTGTTTCAGAGTGTCTATTCCAATGACGGAGCCGGTGGGGTTGCCGGGTGAACATATATATAAGAGTTGGCAGCGCTGCCAGGTTGCCTCGCTGACACTATCAAAATCCGGGATAAAGTTATTCTCAGCAGTCGTATTCAGGTAACAAGGTTCCGCGCCAGCCAGGTAAGCAGCACCTTCATAGATTTGATAAAACGGGTTTGGCATGAGTACCAGTGGGTTCATGGTTTTATCAACTACAGCCTGGGCATAGGCAAACAATGCCTCACGCGTGCCATTTACAGGTAATACGTGCCGTTCCGGGTCCAGGCTGTTGCTGGCCAGGGTAAAACGACTGGACAACCAGTTGCAGATTGTCTGACGTAGTTCAGACAAGCCCCTGGTGAGAGGGTAACTGGAAAGGGTAGTTAATTGTCTGGTTAATTCATCCCGAACAAATGCCGGTGATTCATGCTTGGGTTCGCCAATCGAAAGGGCAATATGTTCCAGCTCGGCAGGTGGAGTAATACCTGCTTTAAGCTTGTTCAGTTTTTCAAATGGATAAGGATGTAACTTGTCGAGCTGGCGATTCATAAGTACAGTAGCTTCATGTTTAAAAGAAACGCAATTATAAGCCATCATAACAACGGCGCCAAATGGCAGCATGGCCTGTCGATTATGGCTTTATTGTTTTCTTCCACAATGTGGGGTTTAAGCTGGTATCCATTGCGTTACCTGGAAAATTCCGGGATTAATAATTACTGGGTCAGTTTACTGATCTATGCGGGCACTTTGATCTTTGCTCTTCCATGGATATTCAAACATCGCAGGGAGTTTATTAAACATGCCAGGTCATTAGCCATTATTGCCATCACAGTAGGCTGGCTCAATATTTCATTCATCCTTGCCGTTATCGATGGCCAGATCGTTAGAGTTATATTGCTGTTTTTCCTGTCACCTGTATGGGCTGCGTTTCTTAGTTGGCTGGTGTTAAAGGAAAACATGCATGCTAAAGAATGGATGATGATTACTATTGCCATGACGGGGGCGATCATCATGTTATGGTCACCGGAAGTGGGATTGCCTGTTCCTCAAAGTCAATCGGACTGGCTGGCCTTATCTTCAGGTATCTTCTTTGCTTTTTCTAACATGATGATCCGTAAAACTGAAAATGCCTCAATTGTTGTGAAAACGATTTCAGGCTGGATTGGCGTAGTACTGGTGTCAGGGCTTCTTGTATTGTTTACTTTGGCGCCACCCGGGAATTTGACTATTACCAATGTGTCACTGGCTATATTATGTGGTCTTTTTGGTATGACGTTGATGACAGTCGCGGTCGTTTATGGTGTAAGCAATATGCCTTTACACCGATCATCGGTAATATTTTTATTTGAGATTGTTGTTGGCGCTGCTTCCGCAGTATGGCTGGCTAATGAAAATATTCTGCCACAGGAATGGATAGGTGGTAGCCTGGTTATCCTTGCTGCATACATATCAGCACGCCTGGAAATCAAGGATGAACAATGATTAATTCAGTTCACCATGTCAGCCTGATTATTTCAGACCTGGAAAAGTCTCGAGTGTTTTACCAAAATATCCTGGGTTTAACAGTCGTTGAAGACCGGCCTGATCTTGGTTTTGAGGGTTTATGGCTGAAAGTTGGCGAACAACAGATCCACTTATTATTACTTGATAATCCTGATCCAGTTCACGGCAGACCACAACATGGTGGCCGTGATCGGCATGTGGCATGTACTGTTACAGATTTTGAACAACTAGTGGACAGGCTGGAGCAGGGGAATGTTTCTTATACCCTGAGTCGCTCTGGGCGAAAGGCACTTTTTTGCCGGGACCCGGATGGTAATGCGCTTGAGTTTATAGGTGTTTAGCAGTTTTCAGGTGTTAATCATTAAGTAGTGTTTCCAGAATTTCCTGTAGGCACTGCTGTATTTGTTTGTTAACTGGTTGATTATTCTCATCTACGATCATAAAGATATCTTCTGCTCTTTCACCATAGGTGGCTATTTTAGCGTTTAATAACTGGGCTTTACATTCACTTAACGCTTTACCAATTCTTGCCAGTAGACCCGGCCGATCATAGGCGATAACTTCCATGATTGTCTGGTTGTTCCTGGAATCTTCTTTAAAACTGATATTGGTAGGGAAGGTAAAGTGCTTGGCCTGACGGGTAAGTTGCTGGGCAAACGCGGATTCAATAATCCTGTTTTGATTCAGGTTGTCTACCAGTGTGCTACTGATTTCATCGAAGCGCGATTCGTCTACTGTACTATCGTCATGATCAAGGATAATAAAGGTATCGAGAGTATGATGGTCTTTTGAGGAAAATATCCTGGCATCAACGATAGATAAGCCAAGTTGCTCGAGTGAAGAAGAAATGATGGCAAAAACTTTATTCCGATCCTGTGTGTAAATAAATACTGCTGCACCACCCAAACGTTTTTCATGACGAATCAAAACAAAAGTGTCTTTGGGGTCCTGATGCATGACGATGGCCTGTGTATGCCAGAGAATTTCATCAGGGGTGTAACGCAGAAAATATTCCTTACCTAAGCGTGACCAGAAAGTTTCCGCTTTAGCGATATCAAAGTTAATTTTTTCAAGCTGTGTGAGACATTCTTGATGAATTTGTGCAATTTTTTCATCCTGGGCAATGGGATTCTCAAGACCGCGGCGTAATGCCTGGTGCGTTGCAAAATAGAGCTGGCGAAGCAGGGAGTCTTTCCAGTCATTCCATACTTCCTGGCTGGTGCCACGAATATCGGCAACGGTTAGCAGGTATAAATAATCAAGGTGATTCTTGTCGTCCACCTGCAGAGCAAATTCATGTACAACTTCAGGATCGCTGATATCTTTACGTTGTGCGGTTGTCGACATTAATAAGTGATGCCTCACCAGCCAGGCAACAAGGTTAGTATCATAATCACTGAGTTCATGCAGCTGACAGAATTCACGTGCATCTTGTTCGCCAAGGACGGAATGATCACCTCCACGCCCCTTGGCAATGTCATGAAACAATGCCGCAAGCAATACCAGTTCCTGCTTGGGTAATGCGTTCATCGTATCGCTGCATAACGGAAACTCGTCATGAAACTCGGGAACAGTAAAACGACGCAGGTTACGTAAAACAAACAGGGTGTGCTCATCAACAGTATATACATGAAACAGATCATGTTGCATTTGCCCCACGATCTTGCCAAATGCCGGTATATAAGCAGCAAGGACACCATAAGTATTCATGCGTCTGAATACATGAGTTACCCCCTGTCCATGACGGAGAATTTCCATGAACAAACTTTTGCAACGTATATCATTTCTGAAATCACCATCAATTAAATATAAATTTTCCCGAATTGCACGAATGGTGTTAGCCCTTATACCTTTAAGTTCCGGGTGTTGCTGAACAAGAAGAAAAATCTCAAGCAGGGCGAAAGGGTTGTATTCGAAGGTTTTCTCGTGAGTTACTTCAATAAAACCTTTGTTAGATTGAAAACGCGAGTTGATGGCAACGGGCCTGGTTTTGTCATCTTTATATAAAATTTCTTCCTGGAACAGCTGAAGCAGCATCTCGTTAAGCCGACTAAGTTCGGTGATGGTGCGATAGTACTGTTTCATAAACTGCTCAACAGCAAGGTGCTTGACGTTATCTTTAAAACCAAACAGTTTTGCCAGTGAACGCTGATGATCGAATAGCAAACGGTCTTCACGTCGCCCGGTTAGTTGATGTAAACCAAAACGAATACGCCACAAGAAAGCTTGCCCCTGGTGCAGAGTTTCATATTCCTGTAGTGTCAGGAAGCCATGATCAACCAGCTGTTCGAGGGTATCCACATCAAAGTGGCGCTTGGCAACCCACCCGATAACCTGAATATCACGCAGGCCTCCCGGTCCTTCCTTTATATTGGGTTCGAGATTATAGGCAGTGTCATTAAATTTTTGATGACGTCTCTGTTGTTCTTCCCACTTGGCTTTAAAGAACTTGGGGCCGGGCCAGAGTTTGTCAGGGCCACATTTTTTTCTTTGCTCATCAAATAATTTTTGTGGTCCGAATAACAGGCGAGCTTCCTGAATATTAGTGGCAATCGTAATATCTTCTTTAGCTTCTTTTACGCACTCCTTGACAGTACGGACGCTATGACCGATTTCCAGGCCAATATCCCAGAGAAAAGTAAGAAACTGCTGAATAGCTTCATGGTATTTCTTGTTGTCTTTTTTTAGTAGCAACAAAATATCAACATCTGAGCCTGGGTGAAGCTCTCCCCGCCCATATCCACCAACGGCTACAAGTGCAATTTCATCCTGGTATTGTTTGAAAAAATGTTGCCATATACGAATAAGGACCTGGTCAATGACCGCGGCCTGTTGATAGGCTCGCGATGCCAGTCGCCCCAATAGAAGGTATGCATGGGGAACAGTGACGGGAACACCCCGAGCCGTTTCAACGCGTCGAAGCGTTCCTGTAACACGGTTTTGGCATGTTTCAGGTGTTCCCGAAGATAGGAAATATTAAGTCCGTGTTCTTGTATTTGTTTATCAAGAGCGACGCAATCCAGCAACTCCGGATCAAGTTTCACCTGGTTCAAAAGTCTTCCTCTTGGCGCCTTGTGAGGACTTCATGGCCATCGGCCGTCACCAGGATGGTATGTTCCCATTGAGCAGAAAGTGAACGGTCCTTGCTGACCACCGTCCAGCCATCTTTCATCAGTTTTACATTACGCTTACCCGCATTAATCATCGGCTCGATGGTAAACGTCATACCTTGTTCGATGGTAATACCGGTACCAGGAGAGCCATAATGCAAAACCTGGGGCTCTTCATGAAACTCTTTACCGATACCGTGACCACAATATTCGCGGACAACCGAGTAGTTATTGGCTTCAGCATGGACCTGAATCGCGTGACCAATATCACCCAGTTTAATCCCCGGTTTGACCATCTCGATGCCCAGGTACATACATTCCTGGCTGATTTTGCAGAGACGCCTGGCCTGAATCGAGGGCTCGCCGACAAAGAACATTTTGCTGGTATCACCATGGTAGCCATCCTTGATGACGGTGATGTCGATATTGACGATATCGCCTTTCTTCAGGCGTTTTTCACCGGGGATACCGTGGCAAATCACGTGGTTAACCGAGGTACAGATGGATTTGGGGAAGCCATGATAATTCAACGGGGCAGGAATGGCTTTTTGTTCATTAACGATGTAATCGTGGCAGATTTTATCCAGTTCGTCAGTGGTTTTGCCGGGCAGCACGTGGGGCTCGATCATTTCCAGGACCTCGGCTGCCAGGCGGCCAGCAACGCGCATTTTTTCGATTTCGTCAGCGGTTTTTATGCTTATACTCATTTTTCAGGGCTCATCCTGCTAGCAAGGGGCTAAAAAGCCGAATTCCAGTATAAAATTCAATGACTTTGGGGTAATTCATTGTCTCACAAGGCGGGGTATGTTATAAAGCGCGCGCCCGTTTAGCAAATGCAAAACAGGCAAAATTGAATTTAACTTAAATCCACACATACACCGGCACATTTGCCCGGGTGCTCCACCTAGGTGGGGTTGGCTAAATGGGGTGTATGGAGGCTCAACCCGTACAGGAGAATACAATGAGCGATGTATCTATGCGCCAGATGCTCGAGGCTGGCGTACACTTTGGTCACCAGACCCGTTACTGGAACCCCAAAATGCGTTCCTTCATTTTCGGCGAACGCAACAAAATCCATATCATCAACCTGGAAAAATCCCTGCCCATGTACAAGGATGCCCTGAACTTTGTTGGTTCACTGGCAGCTAACCGTGGCAGAGTCATGTTTGTTGGTACCAAGCGTGCCGCACAGCAGGTTGTTAAAGAAGAAGCTGAACGTTGTGGTATGCCATACGTTAACCATCGTTGGTTAGGTGGTATGCTGACAAACTTCAAAACCGTTAAGCAATCTATCAAGCGCCTCAAAGACCTGGAAGCCATGGCGGAAAAAGGTGGTTTTGAAGGTTTAAACAAGAAAGAAGTACTGACCCTTTCACGTGAACAGGAAAAACTGGAACGCAGCCTGGGTGGTATCAAGAACATGCCTGCATTACCTGATGCACTGTTTGTTATCGACGTTGGCCATGAAGACATCGCGGTTAAGGAAGCGGTTAAACTGGGAATTCCAGTTATTGGTGTAGTTGATTCAAATAACAGTCCGGATGGCGTGGATTATGTTATTCCAGGAAATGATGATGCGATTCGTGCCATTACTTTCTACGCACAGGGTATTTCAACGGCGATTTCTGAAGGTCGCGCTTCATCGGCACACCTGACTTCTGGCGGTGACGATGATTTTGTTGAGCTGGACGAAGAAGGGAAGCCAGCTGCGAAGAAGAAAGCTGCGAAAAAGAAAGTAGCAAAGAAAAAAGTAGCCAAGAAGAAAGCGGCAAAATCAGCAAGTGAAGCTGACACAGCTGAATCAACACCTGCAGCCAAAAAGAAAACTGCAAAGAAAAAAGTAGCCAAGAAAAAAACGGCTGCTAAAAAGGATGACGCTGCAGAGTAATACAGGCGATTGAAAAGGGGGTATCGCCCCCTTTTTTCAGAAAACATTCTTGTTATCAAATGATTTCTTAATTTTTAAAGACAGAATTCGAGAGGAATAAAAACATGGCTATCACAGCAGCACAAGTTAAAGAACTGCGTGAACGTACTGGCGTAGGCATGATGGAATGCAAAAAAGCATTAACTGAAACAGATGGTGATATGGACGCTGCTATTGAATTGTTACGTAAATCAGGTGCCGCAAAAGCAGATAAAAAAGCAGGTCGAACAGCCGCAGAAGGCCTGGTTGCAATTCGTATCAGTGATGACAACAAAACAGCTGCGGTTGTAGAAGTTAACTGTGAAACTGACTTCGCAGCCAAAGATGATAACTTTAGCGGTTTCGTAGATAAACTGGCTAATCATATCCTGGCAACTCGTCCAGCTGACATGGATGCATTGATGGCATCTGAAATGGATGGTGAAACTGTTGAGGCCGCACTGAAAAACCTGATTGCCAAAGTTGGTGAGAATATGAACATCCGCCGCTTTGAAATTATCGATGGTAAAGGTTCGTTTTCAAGCTACATGCACGGTACCCGAATTGGTGTGTTAGTTGACCTTGAAGGTGGTGACGACACATTAGGTAAAGACATTGCCATGCATGTTGCAGCAAGTCGCCCGATTTGCGTATCCGAAGATCAGGTGCCACAGGAAGCTATCAACAAGGAAAAAGAGATCTTTGCTGCGCAGGCCCAGGAAAGCGGCAAACCAGCTGATATTATTGAGAAGATGATTACTGGCCGTATTAACAAGTTCCTGAAGGAAATTACCCTGTTAGGCCAGCCTTTTGTCAAGGATCCTGATCAAACAGTTGAAAAGCTGTTAAAGGCAGCTGATGCTTCTGTTGCTGCTTTCATCCGCTATGAAGTTGGTGAAGGTATTGAGAAGAAGAAAGAAAACTTTGCTGAAGAAGTTGCAGCTCAAATGAAAGGTTAATCACTACTAACTATATACATAAGGAAAAAAGATGGCCGCAGACCTTAAATACCGACGTATCCTGTTAAAGCTGAGTGGTGAAGCCCTGATGGGTGAACAGGAATTTGGTATTGATCCGAAAGTTATTGAAAGCATCGCAAAAGATGTCAAACAACTTGTGGATAAAGGTGTGCAGGTAGCCATGGTAATCGGTGGTGGTAATATTTTTCGTGGTGTAAGCCTGTCAGCGAGTGGCATGGACCGAACTTCAGCTGATCACATGGGAATGCTGGCAACAGTGATAAATTCCCTTGCGCTTCAGGATGCCCTGGAGCGTGAGGATTTATCTGTTCGCGTGATGTCAGCGTTACCTATCCACAAGGTCTGTGAAGACTACATACGTCGCCGTGCAGTACGCCACCTGGAAAAAGATCGCGTGGTAATATTTGCAGCCGGTACGGGCAATCCATTTTTTACGACTGATACTGCTGCCAGTTTACGTGGTATAGAAGTTAATGCAGATGTGGTAATGAAGGGTACTAAAGTGGATGGTGTATATACAGCCGATCCAGTTAAGGATCCAGATGCAAAACTTTATGAACATTTGAGTTATGACGAGGTCATAGAGAATAAGTTAGCCGTTATGGATACAACCGCGATAGTGTTATGTCGAGATAACAAGATTCCGATTCGTGTATTCAATATGAATAAAGCAGGCACCTTGATAAATATTATCGAAGGCGGAAATGAAGGTACATTAGTAGAATAAAGGGTAAGACGTCATGCTTGAAGAATTTAAACAGGATGCAGAAACCCGAATGGGTAAAAGTGTTGAGTCATTAAAAGGTGATTTAACAAAAATAAGAACAGGTCGCGCCCATCCAAGTTTACTAGAACATATTACTGTTGAGTATTATGGTTCAGAAGTACCTCTCACCCAGGTAGCTAATGTAAATATAGCGGATGCGCGCACCTTAAGCGTGACCCCATGGGAGAAGCCCATGGTGTCAGTGATTGAAAAAGCTATTATTAATTCTGATATGGGTTTGAATCCTGCAACTGCCGGAGAAGTTATCCGTATTCCATTGCCACCATTAACTGAAGAACGTCGCAAAGATTTGATACGCGTAGTGAAACAGGAAGGTGAAGGTGCGAAAGTTGCAATTCGAAATATTCGCCGTGACGTGTTAGGTGATATTAAATCATTATTAAAAGAAAAAGAGATTACGGAAGATGAAGAACGTCAGGCACAGGATGATATTCAGAAAATAACTGACAAGTATGTAGCCATGGTCGATGAAGTTCTTAAGGAAAAAGAAAAAGACCTGATGGAAATTTAATTATCGATTTAATGATTAACAACGTCTGTTATCGGTTGACTGATTATTTGGAGGTCGGACGTGAAAAATAAAAAAGAGGGAATGACCGATAACAGTAGTCATCAATCCAATTCCACCTCAAGTTTACCTCAACACATCGCCATCATCATGGATGGAAATGGCCGGTGGGCACAACAACGAGGATTTCCCCGGTTCGCAGGCCATAAAGCCGGTGTTGAGGCTGTCCGTGATATTGTTAAAGAATGCAGCATTAAAAAAATCAAGGCGCTGACCTTATTTGCCTTTTCCAGTGAAAACTGGCGTCGCCCGGTAAAAGAAGTCAGTCTATTGATGGATCTGTTCATGATGGCACTGGAGCGTGAAGTTAAAAAACTGCATGAAAATAATGTTCAGTTAAGAATTATTGGCGATAAAAGCGCATTCAGTGAAAAGTTACAAAAACGTATCGATAAAGCGGTAACACTCACCAAGGACAATACCGGCCTAGTATTAAATATAGCTGCCAACTATGGTGGACAATGGGATATCACGCAGTCTGTAAAATGCCTGGCAGAAAGGGCCGAAAAAGGTGAAATTAAAGCCGATGACATTAACGAGGAGATGATTGCTGAAGGTTTATCTCTGGCAGATTTACCTGAACCAGATTTATTCATACGTTCTGGTGGTGAAATGCGTATAAGCAATTTCATGATATGGCAGTTAGCCTATACAGAACTGTATTTTACTGATGTGTTATGGCCAGACTTTAAACGGGAAGAATTCAACAAAGCGCTGAAATCATTTTCCGGACGTCAGCGTCGATTTGGCCGTACTGGTGAACAGGTAGAACAGGCGAAAAATGCTTAAGCAAAGGATCCTGACAGCAATAATTCTTATTCCATTAGTTCTTTGGGGAATTCTGCGTTTACCTGATGATTATTTTGCCATTGTACTGGCATTGCTTACAATATTAGGCGCCAGGGAATGGGCTTCTATGGCACGTCTGCCAACATCCTTACACTATATATATACAATAGTTTTTGCCGGAATTTTATATGCTTGCTGGTTCGGGCTACATCACATCAGGCAGCTTGATACTGCATTGTTGTATACTTCCTGTGCATGGTGGATTTTTGCTTTCGTTGCATTGGCACAGTACAACAGTGGCAAAGTGCGCATCCTGTTTAATCCCGCACTTCGTTCTGTTATTGGCTTATTAATACTTGTTCCTACTTTTACAGCACTATTAATATTACGCAATAATACTGAACATGGTGCAACGTTGCTTATATACTTGTTAGTACTAATCTGGATAGCGGATAGTGCTGCTTATTTTACAGGTCGCCAGTGGGGCAAAACAAAGCTACTGCCTAATGTTAGCCCGGGAAAGACATGGCAGGGTGTGTATGGTGCACTAGTGGCCAGTATCAGTTTTAGTTTTGTGTTTGCCTATTTCGCAGCCGAGATAATTAATCAACAGTACATGGCATTCATCGGTGCCAGTTTTATTACCATCATTTTTTCCATCCATGGAGACCTGGTAGAAAGCATGTTCAAACGCCAGGTAAATATCAAGGACAGTAGCCATATATTGCCCGGTCATGGTGGAATACTGGACAGAATTGATAGTTTAACTTCCGCATCACCGGTATTTGTTACCAGCCTGATGTTACTTGGTATTAAATAATGCGCGGCATCACGATTTTAGGTTCGACGGGTTCAATTGGCGTTAATACGCTGGACGTTGTTACTCGTCACCCGGATATGTTTACTGTCACGGCGTTAACGGCAAACACACAGGTCGAAAGACTATATGAACAGGTGATGAAATTTAAACCTGTCTATGCAGTCATGGTCGACGAGTCGGCAGCACAACAATTACAGGATAAACTATCAAATTCTGGATCGGATACCAAGGTTTTAGCTGGTGTTGATGGTCTTGCTGAAGTTGCTTCCTTGCCTCAGGTGACTGATGTGATGGCGGCAATTGTCGGTGCAGCAGGTCTCATCCCGACATTGGCTGCAGCAAAACATGGAAAGCGCGTGTTGTTAGCCAACAAGGAAGCGTTGGTTATGTCTGGTCAACTGTTTATGGATGAAGCCAGGAAAAATGGTGCTGAAATCCTGCCAATTGATAGTGAACACAATGCTATCTTTCAATGCATGTCTGGGGACTATCGTATAGGTGATCCTGCAGCCGAGATTGTCAAACGTATTTTGTTAACAGGTTCTGGTGGGCCATTCAGAATTACCGACATATCCGAGTTAGCTTCTGTTACGCCTGAACAGGCATGTGCACATCCTAACTGGGATATGGGGCGCAAGATATCAGTTGATTCAGCTACCATGATGAACAAAGGTCTTGAACTGATAGAGGCCTGCTGGTTATTTAACACTACACCTGAACATATAAAAATCGTCGTACACCCGCAAAGTATTATTCACTCGATGGTGGAATATATCGATGGTTCGATACTGGCACAAATGGGACAACCTGATATGCGCACCCCAATTGCACATGCACTGGCATGGCCAACCAGGATTGAATCAGGCGTTGAAACTTTAAACCTGTTCGATATGGCCAAGCTTGAGTTTAACGAACCTGATCTTGAACGTTTTACTGCTTTACGTCTTGCAGACGAGGCGGCAAGGACAGGTGGTACCATGCCTGCAGTTTTAAATGCCGCAAACGAAATAGCGGTAGAAGCATTTCTGGAAAATAAGATTCGATTCACAGATATTACAACACTTGTTGAGTCGGTTATGTCTGAGGCCACGGTTCAACCAGCTGATTCTCTTGAAACAATACTTTCTGCGGATTTATGGGCGCGTGAAATGGCACAGAAAAACATGTTGAAGCAAAGGGCAGGCTAATGCTGGATTTTCTGCAGATCATTATTTCTTTTATCGTGGCAATCAGTATCCTGATTGCTGTTCATGAATTTGGACACTTCTGGATCGCACGCAAACTGGGTGTAAAAGTATTGCGCTATTCAATTGGTTTTGGCAAACCAATCTGGTCAAAAATCTCAAAGATTGATGGTACGGAATATGTTATTGCCAGTATTCCGCTTGGCGGTTATGTAAAAATGCTTGATGAACGTGAAGGCGAAGTAAAGCAGGAGGAACGTCATCGTGCTTTTAATAACCAGAGTGTTATCAAACGTTTTGCCATCGTGTTTGCGGGCCCCGCCTTTAACTTTATTTTCGCAATTGCAGCATACTGGTTAATGTTTGTTATTGGTGTAACCGGTGTAAAACCAATAATTGGTGAAGTGATAGAAAACACACCAGCTGCTTATGCCGAATTCTCAAGAGGCGAAGAAATTGTTTCTATTGATGGTAAACAGACTCCGATATGGGATGTTGCCATGCAAGCATTGTTGCCTGGAATGATTCAGCACCGTTCACTTGATGTGGAAGTGCTGACTGAACAGGGTTTAACAACAAAAAAATTAATTGACTTTAGTAAAGTAAAGCAGGAAGTAGAGCCGGAAACCTTTTTTAAGATTATTGGTTTTTATCCATGGCGTCCTGCTATTAAAGCCGTCGTAGGTCAGGTATTAGAAAATTCGCCAGCAGAAAAAGCTGGTCTTCAGAAAAATGACAAGATAGTTTCTATCAATGGTAAAACAATAAAAGACTGGTATGCTCTTGTTGATTTCGTAAGTACGCGAGCCCAACAACAATTGCGGCTGACTATTTTGCGAGAGGGTCAGTCACTGGAAAAGGTTCTGGTAACTGGTATTGCTAAAGTTGAAGGTAAAGAGGTAGGCCGTATAGGAATAGGACCAGCTGAAACCGGTAAGTATCCCGAAGATATGACAGTGCTTTACCAGTATGGTGTACTGGGTGCAATAGGACAGTCAATCGAGAACACATGGGATAATTCGACACTGATGCTGAACATGTTGTGGAAGATTCTTACCGGCGAGGTCTCGCTAAAGAACCTGAGTGGCCCAATTAACATCGCTGTGTATGCAGGACAATCAGCCAGTGCGGGTATAGCGCGTTTTCTGGATTTTCTTGCCATTGTGAGCATCAGCCTGGGTATTCTTAATTTATTACCTATTCCTATCCTAGATGGCGGGCACTTGATGTATTATGTGGTTGAGATGGTCAAGGGCAGGCCGGTTTCAGAAAAAACTGAAGAATTGGGCCAGCGCATTGGAATTGCAATATTATTCATGCTGATGAGCCTGGCTTTTTATAATGATATTTTGCGGTTGTTGAATAATTAATAATGAATAAGAAACTTGGAAGTCTGGCATTTTTGTGTGGCCTGATAAGCTTACCTGTACATGCATTTGAAGCCTTTAAGGTTGAAGATATTCGCCTTGAAGGATTGCAGCGTATTTCACTGGGTACGGTATTCAATTATTTGCCAGTCAAGGTTGGCGATGAGTTTAACCGCAAGTTAAGCAAACAGGCGATTCATAGTCTGTATAAAACCGGTTTTTTCAAAGATGTAAGAATTGAGCGCGAAGGTAACGTGCTGGTAGTATTCGTTGCTGAACGTCCCGCTATTGCAGATATTACTATCGAGGGCAACAGTGAAATTCCCACCGACCAACTGGAAGAAGTCTTTAAGCAGATCGGACTGACTAAAGGTAAAGTTTTTGATCGTTCTGTGCTTGATAAGGTCTCTCAGGAACTGAGTCGACAATATAATAGTCTTGGTAAATATGCTGCGAAAATTGAAACCGAGACACAACCACTTGAGCGAAACCGGGTGGGTGTGAAAGTTAAAATTTCTGAAGGTGACACAGCAGAAATCTATTCAGTAAATATAGTAGGTAATAAACGTTTTACTGATGATGAATTATTAGAAAAATTAAATCTGGCTGATGTAGGTTTTTTTGGTGGTCGTGAGCAGTATTCAAAGCAACAATTGGCAGGCGACCTGGAAAAACTGAGATCCTATTATCAGGATCGCGGGTATATTAACTTTGATATTACTTCCACCCAGGTTTCACTTACACCTGATAAGCGTGATGTTTATGTGACAGTAAATGTGAGCGAGGGACAGCAATATACTGTCAGTGATATCGAATTGGCTGGAGACAGGATTATTTCAGACAAAGAAATACTGGAATTAATAAGTCTGAATAAAGGTGACATTTTTTCGAGAAAAGAAGTTTCTGAAAGTCGCACAAGAATAAGTGATCGTCTTGCCGAGGAAGGTTATGCCTTTGCAAATGTAAATATTATTCCAGACCTGGACAAGGAAAATTTAAAGATCAAACTGACAGTTTTTGTTGATCCGGGAAAACGGATCTATGTCAGAAGAATTAATATCATTGGAAATAATCGTACGCGTGATGAAGTTATACGACGTGAAATACGCCAGATGGAAGGTGACTGGTTATCATCAAAAAACGTCTCTAATTCCCGTTCACGATTAGAGCGTCTGGGTTATTTTGAACAAGTTAATGTTGAAACGCCCACAGTTCCAGGTAGTAATGATCAGGTCGATGTAAACTATTCGCTTACCGAAAGACCCACTGGCAACCTTTCAGTTGGTATTGGGTATTCCGATACTAATGGTGCACTTGTGAACTTTTCGGTGTCAGAAGAAAATTTCCTGGGTACCGGGAAAAGACTCGGCATATCTATTGATAATAGTCAAGTTACCAAGAATTACAGTTTTAATTATACAAATCCGTACTACACGCCAGATGGAGTGAGTCGCGGCTTTAATTTCTATTCAAAAGAAGTTGATCTTGAGGAAGCCGATTTATCAAGTTATACCTCTAATTCCCAGGGGGTTAGCATGAATTTTGGTATCCCTTTGACAGAGGTTACCACGGCCAGGTTTGGAATTGGTTATGACAATACCGAGATTCTTATCGGCAGCCTTGGCGTTTCACAGGATATCCTTGATTTTGTTAATGAAAATGGTAATGTTTATGATACCTATAAGATAACAGGTAGCTGGACCAGGGACACACGGAACCGCCGTTTACTGGCTGATCGTGGCAACATGACTTCAATCAGTACTGAAATTGCATTACCGGATAGTGATCTGGAATTTTATAAGATTAATTTCCGACATACGCATTATTTCCCATTTTCCAAGAGTACGACCTTGTCTTTAAGTGCTAATCTTGGTTATGGTTCAGGTTATGGTGCATATACAAAACTGCCACCATTTGAAAGGTTCTATGCCGGTGGTACCCGTTCTGTCAGGGGATATGAAGGTAGTAGCCTGGGGCCCAGGGATCCGATCACAGATGATCCGGTTGGTGGTGATGTGAAAATTGTTGCAAATGCGGAATTAATTTTGCCGAGCCCGTTTGATAATGAAAGCAAGTCTACACGAACGGCATTATTCCTTGATGGTGGTTATGTATACCCATCGTCAGATCAAATTGATTTTGGCGAGATGAGGTATTCAGCAGGTCTTGGTTTATTGTGGATTACACCCGTTGGTGCGTTAAGATTCAGTTATGCGATTCCGCTTAATGAAAAAGAAGGCGACAAAACACAAAACTTCCAGTTTTCACTTGGCTCGCCATTCTGATAACAAGGAATTAATTTTGAATAGATATATGAAATCGTTAAAAAGTATAAGTCTATATATATTAAGTATAGCAACATTCATGATGGTTGGTATACACGCTGCTAAATCTGCCGAAACAAATATTGGCTTTGTTGACACAGCGAGAGTACTAAAACAGGCGCCCCAGGCGGAACAGGCGAGAAAAAAGCTTGAAAGTGAATTTGCGCCACGAGATAAAAAAATTATTGAAATGCAAAAGCAACTCAAAGATATGGAAGACGAGTTATCAAAAAATGTCTCTGTAATGAGTAACCTTGTACGTAAAAAGAAAGAGCGTGAAATAATCTCTCAGAAGCGGGATATAAAACGCGCTAAAGAAGAATTTAATGAAGATCTTAATATTCGCCGTAACGAGGAACTTACCAGGTTGCAAAAACAGGTTTATGAAACCATTGTCGGCCTGGCGAGAGAAAAGAATTATGACATTATTCTTGGTGATAATGTGCTTTATTCAAGTAATCGTGTTGATATTACCGATGATGTATTAGAACAGTTACGTGATAATTTTAAATCTGTTCCATCAACCATAAATAATTCGAACAATAATTAGCAGGAAATACCTGTGGCATATACACTGGCTGAACTGGCACAGCATGTTAATGGACGTGTCGTGGGAGACGAAGCGTGTGTCATTGAATCCGTTTCAACACTGGATAGCGGAAGTGATGGTTCAATAAGTTTTCTTACCAATCCTGCCTATAAGAAAAAGTTGTTAAAAACTTCCGCCTCTGCCGTTATTCTTCGTGAAGCAGATATTGACTATTGTAATGTCAATGCCATAGTGGTTGAAGATCCCCATTCGGCGTATGCCTTAATTGCTTCGTTATTATACCCGGCTACAACAAAAAAACATGGTATTCATGATAGCGCCGTTGTTTCTGAAAATTCACAGCTCCCCGATTCCGTCTGGATTGATGCCGGTGTAATTATTGGGGATGATGTTGTCCTCGGCGAGAATGTTCAGATAAGTGCAGGTACTGTTATTGAAAGTAGTGTAACTATAGGTAATAACAGTCGAATTCTAAGTAATGTGACTATTTGTCATGGGACATCTATAGGGGAGGATGCACTTATTCATCCTGGCGTCGTAATTGGTAGCGATGGTTTTGGGCAGGCAAATAATCACGGTACATGGCTCAAGGTTCCTCAGCTGGGAAATGTTGTTATTGGTAATGATGTGGAAATCGGGGCTAATACGACTATTGATAGAGGGGCAATTGAAGACACTATTATTGGCAACAATGTAAAACTGGATAACCAGATACAGGTTGCGCACAATGTACAAATTGGCGCACATACGGTAATATCCGGATGCACTGGGTTAGCGGGGAGTACCAGGATTGGCAAGCACTGTGCAATTGGCGGCGCAGTAACCATAGTCGGTCACGCAGAAATTGCTGATAATGTTTTCATCACGGCAAACTCGCTGGTTACAAATTCAATAAATGAGCCGGGTGTATATTCATCGGGGATACCAATAGATACAAACAAGAACTGGCAAAAAAATTCAATTCGCTTCAAGCAATTGGATAAATTAGCTAAAAAGATTAAACAACTCGAGAAACAAATTGAGTTATTAGAGGCGAAGGAGTAAGTTTTGGACTCAATGGATATTCATGAAATACTTGAGCATCTGCCACACCGTTATCCATTTTTATTAATTGATCGCGTGCTAGAGTGTAAGCCAGGTGAATCACTGGTAGGTTATAAGAATGTTACATTTAATGAACCTTTTTTCCAGGGGCATTTCCCTCAGCGTCCTGTTTTCCCTGGGGTTCTGATACTAGAAGCATTGGCACAGGCAACGGGTATCCTTGCTTTCCGTACACTGGAACGCATTCCGGATGATAACTCACTTTATTATTTCGTTGGCGTTGATAAAGCTCGATTCAAACAACCTGTTGAGCCTGGCGATCAACTTCGTTTAGAAGTGGAATATGTTACACAAAAGCGTGGAATCTGGAAATTCAATGGCCAGGCACTAGTTGATGGTAAGGTTGTATGTAGTGCTGAATTAATGTGTGCGGAACGTGAAATTAAATGAGCATAGATGAACGTGCTGTTGTTGATTCTTCTGCAATAATAGCCGATGGCGTAACAATTGGCCCTTTCTGTGTCATCGGGCCTGATGTTGAAATTGGTGAAAACACCTGGATCGGTCCCCACGTCGTCATCAATGGACCCACCCGTATTGGTAAAGAAAACCGTATTTTCCAATTTTCCTCCATTGGTGAAATACCTCAGGATAAAAAATTTCATGGTGAGTTATCTAAGCTTGAGATAGGTGATCGTAATACCATCCGTGAATATGCCACTATCAACCGCGGAACTGACGATGGTGGTGGTGTAACCAGGGTTGGAAACGATAACTGGTTAATGGCATACATTCACGTTGCTCATGACTGTATTGTTGGTAATGATATTATTATGGCCAATGCAGCTTCTATAGCAGGACATACTGTTGTTGATGACCATGCCATTATGGGTGGTTTCGCAGTTACACATCAGTTCACAACTATTGGTAGTTATGCATTTTGTGGTCTGGGCAGTGTTATTACCCGGGATATCCCACCTTATGTCATTGTTAATGGTAATCCTGCTGAGCCACATGGTATCAATGTAGAAGGTTTGAAAAGAAGAGAATTTTCAAAAGAATCAATTAAGGCAATCAGAAAGGCATATAAACTATTATATCGTTCCGGGTTACCACTCGAAGAAGCCAAGCAACAGATAACTGATCTGGCAGCAGACCATCAAGAAGTGCAAGTGATGGTTGATTTTCTGAATACGATGCGTCGAAGTATTGTACGTTAGCTTTCTTTTAGCATATTTATCACAACATCGCTTATTTCGGTTTTAATATCACTTTCCAGTAAACCCCTGATCCGGGACAGATCTTTTTTCATGCTGTTGGCATAATCTTCATCATCAAGTATTTTGTTAATCTCGGCAGTAATATTCCCGATGGTTGCATCTTTTTGCAGAAGTTCTGGCACGATTTTCTCACCGGCAATGATGTTGCATAATCCAATACTGTCAATTTTTAAAAGCCGACTCACCAATGCATAACTAAGCCAGGAAAGCCTGTTAATAATAACCATTGGTGTTTTGAGCAAGGCAATTTCGAGTGTAACGGTACCTGAAACAGTAATAATGACATCGCTGAGCTCAATGGCATCGTACGGGCGTTGTTCAATAACTTTAATATCAAGTCCAGTTTCATTGATATACTCAGAAAATTCACTGGTGTTTAGCGTTGAGGCGACGGGAAGTACATATTGCAAATTTGGCTTTGTTTTTTTAAGTTGTTGTGCAGATTTTAGAATAATGCTTAAAAGGCGTTTAATTTCGCTTTTACGACTGCCTGGAAATAAACCCACCACGGGCTTGTCATCATCAAGATTAAATTCGTTTAATAATTCACTTCTTGATTTGCTGGGCTCAACTTCACCGAGAAGAGGGTGCCCAACAAAACAAACCGGCACATTGTGTTTCTTGTAGAAATCTTCTTCGAAGGGAAATACCACGGCCATCATGTCAACGCGTTCACGAATGGTTTTAACCCGGCCCTGGCGCCAGGCCCAGACTTGTGGGCTTATGTAGTAGAGTACTTTTACACCACATTCTTTGGCAGTTTTAGCCAGGCGCAGGTTAAAATCAGGATAATCAGTCAGGATAAGTAAATCAGGCGGCTCAGTTCTTAATAACTCTCTCAGCCGGTTCAAGGTGCCGAAGATAATCTTGCGATGGGCCAGAACTTCAATAATACCAACAACTGCCAGTTCAGATGAGTCAACCAGTGTTTCGACTCCGGCTGCACGCATGTCGGATCCGCCAATCCCATAGAAATAACAATCAGGTTGCTTTGCCAGTACGCTTTTTACTAACTTGGCAGCATGCAAGTCACCGGAGGCTTCGCCGGCAACAATCATGATTCGTTTTTGTTTAGACGGCTGACTTGATGACATCAACAATATGCTCGATAGTTTTGTCTTCCAGTTCAGGATAAACAGGTAGTGACATACAGTGACGGACAGTATTCTCTGTCACTGGTAATGCAACATTCTTACAACTGTCTGAAAAAGCTTTTTGTTGGTGTAATGGGATTGGATAGTAAATGGCGCAGCCAATGTTCTCATCTGACAACTTCTGCATAATAGCATCGCGTTTATCAGTAAGTATTGTGTATTGATGATAAACATGGGTGCCAATGTTATCTTCAAAAGGAGGTGTAACAACATCAGCAAGCAATTCTGAATATTTATGGGCAACACGACGACGCTGGGTATTGTATTCGGCAATATGCTTGATTTTTGCACGTAATACCACGGCCTGCAGTTCATCCAGCCGGCTGTTATAGCCGATAATATCATGGTGATAACGAATGCTGCTGCCATGGTTGCGAAGAATTTTAATCTGTTCGGCAATAGTATCGTCATTGGTTGTAACCATACCACCATCACCATAACAGCCGAGGTTCTTACTGGGAAAGAAGCTGTGGCAGCCTACCAGGCCGATACCACCCGTCATGACTCCATCTATATCAGCGCCAAATGATTGTGCACAATCTTCCACCACGATCAGGTTGTGCTTCTCAGCTATTGCCTTGATAGCATTCATATCAGCAGGCTGACCAAACAAATGTACAGGTAATATTGCCCTGGTTTTAGGTGTGATGGCTTTTTCTATTTGTTCTACATCAATGTTGAAAGTGTCAGGTTTTATATCTACAAAAACAGGTGTTGCACCGACATAACAAATCGCTTCAGCCGTGGC
>JARRJY010000033.1:0-16003 GCA_037388705.1 Gammaproteobacteria bacterium | reverse complement strand
GGTCATACTGGTTTCCCACATGGGATGGAAGACGGATGTGCGTTATGCTGAACTGGTCAGTGGTATTGATGTTATTGTTGGAGCCCATACCCATGATATTCTTTACCGCCCCAGCATTGTATATAATGAAAAAAGTGGCCGCGATGTCCTGGTTGTACAATGCGGTTCTCATGGCAAGATGGTTGGCCAGCTGGATCTAAAAGTAAATAATAGGCAAGTAATTGCTTATGAGCAAACCCTGTTCCCCATTCGCTCAAGTAAAATAACACCTGACCCTGAAATCGCTGCGTATATTGAAAAGTTACGTGCGCCCTATAAAGCCGAACTTGAAAAAGTCATCGGCACCACAACCACATTACTCTATCGCCAAGGCACATGGCAAAGTACCGCCGATAACCTTGTGGTCGATGCACTAAGAGCACGCACCAAACAGGATGTTGCGATAAAACAACCAGGTCGATACGGCGCAGCCATCCTGCCAGGCCCCATCACTGTAGAAGATATCTATAACTTAATACCAGCAGAATCACCTATTTATCAAATGAAATTCAGCGGCCAGGAATTGCGTATGATGTTAGAAGCTGCAATCGATAACGTCGTTAATGAAGATCCTCTACAACAAGTCGGTGGTTATATGTGGCGTTACTCGGGTATTGAACTCTCAATTGATCTGTCAAAAACTTTTCCAAATCGCATACAGAAAATTATCATTGATAAAAAACCGATCATTGAAGACAAGCTATATTCTTTAGCCGAGTTTGATATGTTCTTTTATACTAACCCCAGCGCCGTTGATCTAAAAAAGACTGATAAGATAGGTCCCCACGAAGTCATTTCCTATGTCAAAGAACAAGGGAAAATTTCATCAGAGCTCGATCACCGTATCACCGATCATCACGGAAACATCATGTCTGACCATCCGCATCTTCATAAAAGATGGGAAGAAGCAGGGCGTAATGAATACGACCTGGATAAGGAGAAGGTGTATATATATAGAGGAAGGGTTGATAAGTCGGGGAGGTTAACTAATAAATAGGGGCATAATCCATATTCCATATTCTATTTAACAATTGATGGATTCGTCTTTTAATAATTCCAATTATTGTTTCTGCGGGACTTTTGTATTTTATTGCAGGTATGCCATTAACTCATGATTGTATATAGTTGAATGACCGCATTTGGCCAAAAGCAGTCATTCATTGATTCGGCCTGCCAGTTCCGCGTCTGGGTTTACTTAGTCCGTCCTGTTTTTCAGCCATTCCCCCTGGTGGGTACGGCGATAAACACTACCGTCTTCGGCAATACGAAACATGTGTAGCCAACCGTTTTCCACTAGCAGTCGTACCGACTCGTGGCGGGCAATGATATCGTCTATGGGCGTAGCCGGTGCCTCGATAAATACACTTAAGCGCAGCGGTTCATGCACCCAGTGTTTGCCGTTGTGCAGCGACTGCATAGGCAGACCAACGCGCAAATCGCCGCCGTTACCTTCCAACACACCGATGGCACCGCCCACGACATTATGCAGAACCTTGTTGCCGCTGCCGAAGGTTTCATTATCTACCACCGAGCCGTAGTACTGCATGTTGATCCAGTTAGCAACCACCATAGGTGCAGTCATGATTAGCTCAAGGAGTTTAAAGTCTTTATCGTTTTGCCAACGGTATTCATGCAGGAAAGCGCGGCCGCCCAGATCGCTACCTAAAGAGCGCTCCCGTGGCGCAGCAATGAACGCAGCGTTATTGGCCAGTGCCCATTCCGGCCGCACTTGAGACCAGTCGTTACTGCGACGGCGTACATCGGCTTCTACCGCATAGTCTGAAAGACCGGCGGTACCTAGCAGCGCTGCGCGCTGCATCCGGGTTAGGTCTCCCGCCTGCTCCAGCCACTGGCGTAGTTGTGCCAGATCTTGTGCCAGTGCTTCGGGCACCATGTTGGTATCGAAGAGGCGTACATCATCAGTCGTTGTGTCGTGTAGACCAGCCAGGAACCACGTGTCCTCCGGGATGACAATGCCGCGATCGCGCAGGCCTTCACGCACTAGCGGATCATTCAGTAATGCAACTACTACACGGGCACTGGCCTCACCGGTCTGACCGGCGCAGGCACCGCAGTTTAGACCTGAGGCATGGGGATTGTTCACCGTGGTGCTGCCATGACCCGCCAGCAATACCAGGCGCGCGAAATTACCGGTCATGGTCATGGCGCGCAGAATACGCTCGGCATGATCCACCCGGTCTGCTTGTGGTATGCCGGAGTCGGCGTGATGCGGACAGAACTGTTCCCGAGATACCGCCTCCAGCGCCGGACCGATACTGTTCAGTTTTATTTTGTCCATACCCTGGGTATATGGATCAGGTACGGGTCGGCTCCAACCGAAACTGTCGCTCAGTAGTTTGAGGGCATACATCAAACCGCTGGCTTCCACGAAAGAGAAACAAGAAGACGCTGACAGTTTAAACCCCTTCCATACCTTGGAAAGACTGATACGCTGTCGTCGTTTCGTGAACAATCGTGTGTTCGCCTTGTCATCATCTTTGACCTGTTCGTAAACACGATAGGCCGGATTGAAGATCACGGGAACATGGGAATGGCCAGCATCGGCACCCAAAGGCACGTATTCAATAAAGATGCCGAAGAATCCCGCGAAACCCAGTGTCTGCACTTCGGGGGCTACCGTCTCTAATGAGCGACGCAATACTTCTGAACGTACGTCAATACAAAATGCCGCCTGGACCGAAGGACGCGTAGCGGTTGCAGCGCGCCCATTGTTTTGAATCGGGGTATTCAACGAAGAAATAACACCTAGCTGAAAGCCGATCTCCATAGCATTCAGCATAATGCGATCGACTTCTGCTGAAGCCTGGCGTTTGCTGGAAGGAAGACGCATGCTGGCGGCAAGCATCTCACGCCACCTTGCGACCAGTGCAGGTGAACGCTTTTCCTGAAACAACAATACGTCCCACATGACGCGGATGGCGAGCAGATCGACAATGGCATCATCCTGCTTGCCGGTCAGCTCCGCCTGCCAGCGCAGGTAACGGGCCCACGCGGCCCAACCGCCAATACTCAGTAACGATGCGTGTAGATAACGCTCGATAGCATCATCCGGCACCCCTAACTGTTGCACCGCCCATGCAATCGCGGCGCGAGGTTGCTCAGGTAGCTTGGACACGGCGCGGCGGAAATCACCCAACCCCATCATGGCCGGGCTCATATCAATGGTGGCAATTTTGCGCCATGATTCATATAACGACTTATCACGCCATGGCATGTTTATTAGCGCTTGGCCCAGATCGAAGTAGGCCGCGCAATGCAAACTGATTCGCTCAGTGACGAAACTGCTCCATAAGCCGCCTTCCACTCGCTCCAGCACTTCACTAACTGGCGCCATACCCATTTTCGGTTGCGGTGCTGCCGTTGCTAAAATTCGTTCGACCCTTTCTACATCCAGATCACTGCCACAAACATCGATAGCTTGTTGTATATCATCACGAGTGATTCGGCCTGTTGCCAATTGCTCCCGGTAATAGTCACGCGACATGTAAATACCGTGTCCCAGTATCCGGGCCAAGGTGTCGGAGGCATCCTGGAATGTCTGATCGCTCAGACCGATAAAGGGATTAACAGCTACGAAATGTTTCAGCGGCCACAAGGGTGCGATGCGTGCGCAGGCAGTATCGATATCACGATCCAGTTTCGTGTTGTCCGTAGCTGTTGTTTTATTCGGTTCTCCATTTAACGAGCGAACCGCTGACTGGGAAGGTTCAGCTTCAGCCAGTGTGCTGTCATCAGCTTCTTTAAAAACAATGGCGCTATTCGTGGTCATAACTAACCTCCATTCAGTTTAGCTGGTGCAGGCCAGATACGTTGCAGCACGCGGGTAAGGTATACATCGATATAAAGACCGTTGTATAAGTGGACGTAGACAGATTGCCGCAGTGGCGAGTACCCGGATTTAAAGGCCTGTTGTATCAGCAGCAACCCTGTAAATACGGCGATGATCAGCAGCACAAGTACCATCTCAAATGCTTCGTTTGTTTCTCGCACAGGCAACACGCTGCCGGCCAGGGCCAATTCGAACAGGTGATGCAAAGCAAAATAAACCGTGCAAACAATAAAACTTAGTCCCACGGCTCTCAGTACAAAGATCCCACTACCATTTAGATTGGCCGCCTGCAGCAGCAACTGTGTCAAGGCGATAGCTACAATGGCGCCAGCTGCGAATAGCGCGGGCTGTTGATTTATAGTGAGACCAAAGACCGTGCCAACACCTACAGTCATCAATGCGGCAATTAAGAAGGCCACACCTTGACGCCAAGCTGGTGTCTTAGCCAGCGAGTAAGTAATAACGGGTGCACGAAAGCCATCTACCCCACTGCCCGAGGCTAAAAATGCATGTGCCTTATATAATGAGTGTGCCACAAGGTGCAGCATCGCTAGGCTGTATAAACCCAGACCGCATTCGAGCAACATGAAACCCATCTGCGCTGTAGTGGACCAGGCCAGTGACACTTTGATGCTGGTCTGGGTGAGCATCACCAGTGATGCTAAGGCAAGCGTGACCAGGCCAATCACGGCCAGTAACCCAAGCGCGGTGGATGACTGCGACATGATTGGGCTCATGCGGATAACCAGAAACGCCCCTGCGTTAACGATGCCCGCATGCAGCAGTGCCGATACCGGCGTGGGTGCTTCCATTACCTGGATCAACCAACCGTGGAAAGGGAACTGCGCAGACTTAAGCACGGCGCTGATAACAATAAGCACGGCCGCCCAATGCAACGCCGTTGGAAGTGGACCATCTATGGTGGCAATGATACGGAACATCTCCTCGAACTCCAGTGTGTTTAGAGTGGAGCCAATCAGAAAGATCGCGATCAATAAGGTGAGATCCCCAATGCGGCTGGCAACAAATTTTTTATGTGCTGCCAACAGTGCCGCCGGACGCTCCCGGTAAAACATCAACAATTTATGCAGGAATAGGCTTGTGGCAATCCAGGCCAGAGAAAACATCAACAAGTTTCCGGATACAATCAAAATGAGAATGGCGGCCAGGGTCAGACTCAACCATTTGTGAAACCGGCCCTGGTTGGCCTCGCCGTCAAGATAGTTGCGTGAATAGCGAGACACAATGGCGCCTACAAACGATACCAGCAACAACATGATAACGGTCACGCTGTTCACATAAGTGCTGATTGAGAAAGCACCGACGTTACCCGGCAACTCAACTGAGAACAGATACCTGGAATGAGCGTTATCGAAGGGATAGTGCAGCGCTGCCAGCAATGCACTGCCAAACGCCAGCCAGGCGACTGTACCGTTTAACCGAGTCATCATCCGCGGGTGTGCATTTGCCCAGCTAGTAGGTACCAGCCCCGCCACTAACAACAACAACGGTGCGGCCAACACCAGCATCGGGGTTATATAACCAGACCAGGATTGCATCACAAGCCTCCTTTCAGAATTTTGCCAGAGGAGAATAAATCCCAGTTACACCGCGTTGGTGCTGGACGGGGATAAGACGCGGTATCAACCGCACTACTTTTCTGTATACAAGTCGCGAGTACGGATTACAGCGCATATCTCAGCTCCTCTCACAGTTGATATTCCGGTAGACGTTTAGCGTATTTGCGGGACGCCATTTACAAGAAAGTCTAGTGACTCTACATCGCAATGACTAATGAATAGTTCTGATAAAAATCATAGCCTCAAGGCTATATATAACCGATGGGAGATAATTGCTTAAACTATAAAATGGACAGAGAAAGTAAGATAAGAACAATATCGAGAGCTTCAGTATTACTAAAGGTTTTTTCGAGTTAAGAGCTATTTAAAACCTTGTATACAGTATCAGTAGCAATAAGGGGGTATATGTTGGTATAAACTCGGTATCAGGTTTACCTCTTAGGATATTAAGGATTCTTCTCATGCGGATGTACTATTCATGGTAACAAATCAGCATAAAGTACTCTCAGAATATTCTATAAAATTACCATATGCTGCTTAAAGTACTATTGGTGCGTCACCTTACCGATAGATAATCATCTATCGATCATCAAGTTAATATTTATTTGTATATACCTATAGCGTTTTTTAAGCTTTTTCCTGTGAATGATAGATGTCTATTGATGTGTCAGGTTTGACGCAATTATGAAGTCATGCCCGGTAGTCGCATGAATAAAATAAGTATAGCGAAACGATTAGATGGTAGAACTTAGAACCTATGTTTATATCGATTCACTGCAGCCACAGCTTGCTGAATACATGGCTTCGGTATCTCAGGGTTTCCCACCTGTTCCAGGTGATGCCTGCCTATGGGTAGAAGTATCACCGGGTATGGCAGTTCATCGTGTTACGGATATTGCTCTCAAGGCCACACAAGTAAAACTTACGCAACAGGTTGTTGAACGGGCTTTTGGTTCGATGGTTATTCATCACCGAAGTCAGAGTGATGTGGTTGAGGCCGGCAGAATACTGTTATCCAGTATAGGGGCAGATGTAAATGACAGAGATAAGTGTGAAATCGAATGGCAGGAAATCATTCGCGGCATGACTTCTGACCATACTGTACTGATTAACCGTCAACACCGTGGTGGTTCAATGATGTTACCCGGTGAAAGTATGTTTATCCTCGAAACGCAACCAGCCGGATACATTGTTTATGCCGCAAACCAGGCAGAAAAAGCAGCAAATATTACCCTGATTGATGTGCGTGCTGTCGGTGCATATGGTCGATTAACAATTTCAGGAAAAGAAGCAGATGTTGAGGAAGCTGCGGCCGCAGCTATTGATGCCGTACAGAACCCATCAAGGACTTAATTATGCACCGGCAGGAACTTCTTAACTTTCTCAGGGATCATCATACGCATTTTATGGACGAATCAGGTTTTGTAAAACGTGCAATTAATTACATTGAACAGCATGAAGACTGTTTTTATCGTGAACTATGGCCCGCACATGTTACTGGTTCAGCCTGGGTAGTAAGCCCTGATCGTGAGCGAGTGTTATTGATGCATCACAAGAAACATGATCAATGGTTTCAGCCTGGTGGTCATGCCGATGGTGATGCGGACATAGTACGTGTGGCACTACGTGAAACATCAGAAGAAACGGGCCTGGATAGTACACAGGTAAAGTTACTGAATTTAAATGTTTTTGATGTGGATATCCATACGATCCCTGCTATAGGGAGTGATCCGCAACATGAACATATCGATGTTCGTTTCCTGGTGGAAATCGATGATAGTTTGCCAGTCCCCGGTAATGATGAATCACATGATGTGTTATGGGTCCAGTTAAACGACGTACCTCGCTTTAACAACAATCGCTCTACCTATCGCATGGTGAGTAAAACACGCCATTTACGCAACCTGGCTACTCATAACAGGTTGGCTCTGGCTTATTAATCTATAGAGATAGTAATAGTTTGATACATAGATTTTTACCTATGCATCACGAATAAAATATCAATTGGAACTATGCATAGACCTAAGCCTATGCTTTAACACAGTTCCATAAGTAACAAACGTTTTAAAAATTTAAACGAAACAGGAGTAGAAAATGTCATCAAAAGCCTATGAAGCGGGTGTTAAGGAGTACCGCGAAAAGTACTGGACACCGGATTATGTTCCATTGGATACCGATCTCCTGGCCTGTTTCAAGGTCACGGGACAGCCAGGTGTGCCACGTGAAGAAGTTGCAGCCGCGGTAGCTGCTGAAAGCTCAACAGGTACCTGGAGTACAGTATGGTCAGAACTGTTAACCGACCTTGAATACTACAAAGGTCGTGCCTATCGCATTGAAGATGTACCTGGCGATTCTGAATCATTCTATGCATTTGTCTCATATCCAATCGATCTTTTTGAAGAAGGTTCGATTGTAAACGTACTGACTTCACTGGTTGGTAACGTGTTTGGTTTCAAGGCATTGAAGCATTTGCGTCTTGAAGATATTCGTTTTCCTATGGCCTATATCAAAACTTGTGGCGGTCCACCAGCCGGTATACAGGTAGAACGTGATCGTTTAAATAAATATGGTCGTCCTATGCTGGGTTGTACCATCAAGCCTAAACTTGGTCTTTCTGCCAAGAACTATGGCCGTGCTGTATATGAATGTTTACGTGGTGGCCTGGACTTAACCAAGGACGATGAGAACGTAAACTCTCAACCATTTATGCGCTGGCGTGATCGTTTTGAATTCGTTGCAGAGGCAATCCAGAAAGCAGAATCTGAAACTGGTGAACGTAAGGGGCACTATCTCAACGTTACTGCTGCAACACCTGAAGATTTGTATGAACGTGCTGAGTTTGCGAAAGAACTTGGCATGCCAATCATTATGCATGACTTCCTGACAGGTGGTTTCACTGCTAATACTGGCCTGGCAAATTGGTGTCGTAAAAACGGAATGTTGTTACACATTCACCGTGCCATGCATGCAGTAATCGACCGTCATCCAAAGCATGGTATTCACTTCCGTGTACTTGCCAAGTGTTTACGCCTGTCTGGTGGTGATCACCTGCATACCGGTACGGTGGTAGGTAAGCTGGAAGGCGATCGTAACTCTACGCTAGGTTTTGTTGATCAATTACGAGAATCTTTTGTTCCTGAAGACCGTTCACGTGGTGTGTTCTTTGATCAGGACTGGGGCTCTATGCCAGGGGTGTTTGCGGTGGCATCAGGTGGTATCCACGTCTGGCACATGCCTGCACTGGTTTCTATTTTTGGTGATGATTCTGTGCTGCAGTTTGGTGGTGGTACACAAGGTCACCCATGGGGTAATGCAGCCGGTGCAGCAGCAAACCGAGTTGCACTGGAAGCCTGTGTTAAAGCTCGAAATGAGGGCCGTGACCTGGAACGTGAATCACGTGACATTCTTACCAATGCTGCGCGTACCAGCCCTGAACTGGCGGTGGCAATGGAAACATGGAAAGAAATCAAATTCGAGTTTGAAACCGTCGACAAACTGGACGTGGGTTAATCCACGTCCCGGACTATACACAAGAGTTAACAAGACTTAAGAAACGAGGATAGAACAATGGCAAGTACTTACAATCAGGGTGATTTTCAAACTGCCCATACCTTGGAAACATTTGGTTTTCTGCCCAAGTTGACGCCGGAAGAGATCCAGGCACAGATTGCATACATTATTGCCAATGGCTGGACACCAGCTATTGAACATGAGCAGCCGAGCCAGGCTACCAACCATTACTGGACAATGTGGAAATTACCCATGTTTGGTGAACGTGACATTGGTCGAGTTCTTAATGAGCTAGAAGAATGTGGTCGAGCTTATCCTGATCATCATATCCGTTTACTGGGTTATGACAACTATACGCAGTGTCAGGGTTCTGCCTTTGTGGTGCGTGAAGGACGTGTTTGAACAAACCACGTGATTAACTGAAGACAAACGTACAACAGAAATAATCCAATGATGATGCAACGGGGTTAATTATGGCACAAACAGCAATGACACAAAGTGCACGTGAGGCTTCACTAGCCAGGCGCCGTGCTTTGACCAGTAAAGGCAAGGCGGCAATTGCTGGAGCTTCAGCTGCAATTTCACAGCAAGCTAACCAGGCTTCTACTGAAGTTTCCAGTGCGACAACGACACCTGGTATGTCAGCACGTACAGCATCACGTGCACGTCGAGAAGCGATGTCAACAAGTGGAAAAGCCGGGATTAAAAGCCCGGATCGTACTCGCGAAGCATCAGCCGATATGACCTCGGCATCATCAGGGGTTGAACCTCAGATCGGTAAAGCTGAAAAAGGTTGCGGATGTGGTTGTAATGGCACAAAAGCAACTTGTGATTCACAGCCGAAAGATGAAAACACTTTAACCACACCGAGTCGGCCTATGCCTGGCCTGCTGCGAAAAAATATTGCACGTAGCTCATCCCGGGCCGCGTCGTTAGCACGTCGTGAAGCAATGTCAGCACGTGGTAAAGCAGGTATCAATACAACCAGTTCATCAGCACAAACCGCGCGTGCAGCTAATCCACATTTGAGTAGCCGTGAACTGGCCAAGACATTACGTGAACAACGTAGTCGTCAGGGCAAGAGCAGTGATAAAAAATCACAACCCTGTGGACGCATGCGACCAAATGCAGAAAATAAGACGGGTGCAGCAGAAGATGCATCCTGGAAAGTAGGCGCGAGTGAAACAGCACTGGGTCAGACATTAACAGGTACCATGGTAGGGCGTAGTCAAAAAGTAACTGGCGATGAACCCAGCACCTGTCGTTCAGTAACAGGTACTGATTACATGGGTGCCGACATCTTCCGTGAATTTTGCCAGGGTGAACCTGGTAAATCACCGCGTAAAGTTGAAGTAACAACAACATCGCATGGTAATACAGTAAGCGGTAACAAGATTGGCCGTGACAGTAAAGTAACAGGCGATGAACCAGGCACATGTAAACGTGTAACCGGAAATGAGTATGTTGGTGCCAAACAGGTAGAAACATTTTGTGGCGCAAAATCAGAAGCTGGTCCAAGCAAGATAACCAGCTCTGATACACGTAAGGGTAAGTCATTAACCGGTAACAATGTTGGCCGTTCAGAGAAAGTAACCGGTGATGAAACGGGTGCTAATCGTGAACTGACTGGGACTCAATATATGCAACCGGGTAATGGTAAGGCACCTGACAAGGTTGGTATTAGTGCAACGTTACGCGGTGGTAGTATCAGTGGCACCATGGTAGGTCGTAATCAGCGGGTTACCGGTGATGAACCAGGTAGTTGTCGTGATGTTACTGGCGATGATTACATTGGCCAGGAACAGTACAGTGGTTTTTGTGAAAAAACACCATCTCCCCAAGATCGTAAAGTCGGTGTATCTGAAACACTTAAAGGTAAAGCAGTAACCGGTACTCTCACGGATCGTTCCGGTAAAGTCACTGGTGATGAACCCGGTACCTGTAAAGCAGTAACCGGTACTCCGTATGCCAGTGCAGATCAATACACCAGGTATTGTAAACCTGAAGAAGCAGGGTTAGCCGCTGCACGTACTCGACAACAACGTGGCACACCTGGCCCGGCAATGACAGGTCAACAACCTGCTATCGGCGGTAACATGACTGGTGACAGTAAAGGTGCATGCGAAAGCGTATCCGGTACACCATATATTGGTGCTGATCAGTTCGCGCAAGCTTGCCCGGCTACTGCGGCAGATACCAATAGTCCTGATTTTCCACAAGTAATGGGTAACACCCCATGGGGACAATTCAGTGTGACGTCACCCTCGGGTGGTGCTCAACAAACCGTTCAGGCTGGAGGTGTTACCGGTAGCCGTTATGAGCAAGGTCATATCACCGGTCCTTTTGGTATGGCTACTGGCAAAGTAACAGGTACCGAGGAAGCGCGTTTCGGTCAGGATATTGAACAACCAATACCCGCACCATCGTTACCAGCAACAGCTGAAATGATCGAAGGTCGTGTTAAGTCACGTATCTCTGGTGAAGGGATGGACGCTGGTGCCAGGATCACGGGTGATGATTGGGACAGAGGTGACAACGTAACGGGGACAGAGGGTTTATCTGCTAAGCGCAGGAATCCTACCATCCGTTCTAATGTATATACCAGTTCCATTATGCAGGCTGCACCAAAACGTAATGAAGAGATGCAAACACAGGTTAGTAAAGTGACCGGTGGCAGTGGTAATACTGAAAAAGGTTCATTGATTACTTATTCAGGAGGTGCCCGCGGATAAGCGGCGGTAATTCATCATGTTGACGGCACGTTATAAACAGAATCGTAGTGCAAGCTGGAAAAGGGCTATCGCCCCCCTGGGACGTCCTGGTGCAAGTACTGAAACGTCACCAGATGACAACCAGGCGGTTGTTACACCGGTCAATGATTTTACAAGACATGCTGTCAAGGATTCGCATCCGTTAACCCGCCAGGATGAAAATACACGTTTGTATGATTATGAGCGCAGCGTAAAGTCAGCCTTCGATAACATTGTGCCGACTCTGAAAAAAGTATCGGCGATGCAGTATGAAACTGATTTTGAAAGCAGGGCACAACAACTTGCTCGTGAACAACTGGGCTATGAACTGCCACAGATGATCCTGCAAGATGCCTGGGTAGAAAAACTTGATATGCGTCGTTTATTTGCCTGGTGCCTGTTTGAAACTTATCGTCGTTTTTGTGATGACTTTTTTACCAACGATCCCCTTGGTGATAATGATGAACAGGCATTCCAGTCGATGTTACAGGAATGTGGCTTCCATACCCTGGATATTTCACCCTGTGCCGATGGGCGCCTGGCGCATGTGATTCGTTATGTGTTACGCCTGCCTTATCGTGCAGTAAGGCGTAAATCGTATGCGGGTGCCCTGTTTGATATCGAAGATAGCCTGGATAAATGGGTGGAAACGGAATTGTTACGTTACCGCCAGGGGCAACCCAATACAGCGGATGTAGCAACACGTTACTTGAAAACGGTTGTTTATCACTACAGCTCCGTTGACCCGGAACACGAAGGTTGTGCTGCACATGGTTCTGATACCAGTCGTGCGGCGCAAGCTGGTCTGGATCGATTGCTGGCGTTTCAGCAGGCAGTAGAAAATACCCATTGTTGTGGCGCATCCATCGATCACTTATTGATCGGACTTGATACGGATACCGATGCGATTCGCATTCACGTACCAGACAGTCAGGGTGGTATCAGCCTGGATAAATATATTGATAGCCGTGATATTTACGATGCCACACAAAGTATGCAGGCAGGTCGTGCACAACAATGGATACTTGATTATGTAAACGGTGCCAATCCCGACATGGGCGAAGGTATGGCCAGGTTCATAAGCTACCTATTGATAAATAACATTTCGCAAGTTGAATATGTGCGTAACTATCATGGTGAACACTATACCGATATTGGTCATGCAGAATGCTTTATTGGTGCCGGTATTGGATTTGAAGAAATACAGTTACGCAACCTGACATATTTCGCCTATCTCAACACGGTCGAGGAAGCTGCACAGGATCTGGATGTTGGTATCAAGATTTTTTCAGGCCTTAATGTTGCACATGGTCTGCCGGTTCCGATTGTAGTGCGTTACGACTACCACGGTAATGTGCCGGGCGCCCGTGAACGTGCTATTGAACATTGTCGCCGGGTTGCTGATGCATTACATGGCCGCTATGCCGACCTGACGTCGCAAGGATTATTACATACCTTGCTGGCAATAAGAGACGTTAATGCGGCCAGCCGTATTGAAATACTGGACTGTTCTGTAAAGGCGCAAGCTGCGCAGGAGGCTCACTGATGAAAATTTGTCAGGTTGAAAAGCCATTAGTTGCGACCAATCGCATACCTGGACTTGAACACAGGCACATGCAAGTCGTACGTGACGGAAGTGCATTACTCGTTGCTGTTGACGCTGTGGGTTGTATTCCAGGTGACTGGGTAATTTGCGTGGGAAGCTCTGCTGCTCGTGAAGCGGCAGGTAGTAAAGAGTATCCCAGTGATTTGACTATTGTCGGGATTATTGATCACTGGGAACCCGAAGAAGGTAATGCATAATGGAAATTTTGCAGGTCGAAGCACCATTGGTGTGTACAAGACGCATTGATGGACTGAAACAAACCAGTTTACGCGTATTGCGTGACACAACAGGTAATCATCATGTTGCTGTTGATCCGGTTGGGACACGCGAGGGGAACTGGGTGTTTACCGTCAGTGGTTCGGCCGCGCGTTATGCCGCGGGTGATTTTGAAGTTCTGACTGATCTCACCATCGGCGGCATTATCGATTTCTGGGAGGCTGGGTCAAATCAGTCTGCCGGGAAAACGTGACAACGGGTTAATCGTTATCACGAGTATTTAAAGTAGTACAGCCATGTCAAACAACGTAGGAGATAGAAAGATGGCAAATGATAATTATGGTATTGCACTGGGTATGATTGAAACACGTGGTTTGGTTCCAGCAATTGAAGCAGCTGATGCCATGACCAAAGCAGCTGAAGTTCGTCTAATCGGGCGCGAGTTCGTTGGTGGCGGTTATGTAACTGTATTGGTTCGTGGTGAAACTGGTGCAGTAAATGCTGCAGTTCGCGCTGGTGCTGATGCATGCGAACGAGTAGGTGACGGCCTGGTTGCTGCACACATCATTGCTCGCCCACACCGTGAAGTTGAGCCTGTATTACCTGCAGGTGGTAGCGCTAGCTCTGCTGCTGCAGCCTAAGGTTAAGGCTTTTTAGATAATTGAATTAACAGGAGAACAGACCATGGCCAACGAAAACTATGGTATAGCCCTTGGCATGATTGAAACCCGTGGCATGGTACCTGCGATTGAAGCCGCAGATGCCATGACCAAAGCGGCGGAAGTACGCTTGATCGGACGGGAGTTCGTAGGCGGCGGTTACGTTACCGTCCTCGTTAGAGGTGAAACCGGTGCTATCAACGCGGCTGTCCGCGCAGGGGCAGATGCCTGTGAACGAGTTGGTGATGGACTGGTGGCGGCGCACATTATTGCTCGTCCGCATCGTGAAGTAGAACCTGTACTTAGCGATGCAAGTGGCAACCGTGCGCCACGCAGTTGAATGACTGGTTGCTGACTGATTGATCTGTCGTCATGTTGTCTGCCAACGCTGATACGCGTGTTCTCGGATACCTCGGTCGGGCACTGAGTCTTGAACTCTCAGCTGTCCAGCTATACAGCACCCAGGCCCGACTTGTCGAAACCTGGGGGCTGACCGAGGTGGCCGGGAAATTCAGCAAAGAAGCAAGTGAAGAAATGGCACACGCGGATCGAATTATCAGTCGAATGTTAGCTCTCGGCGTGGCACCGAATGCATCACAATTGCGGCCGGTACGCCTTGGGCAAACTTTACTGGAACTATTACAGTATGACCATGAATTTGAAATTGAACTCATCGGTTTATACGAAGATGCGACCCGGCACTGTGCACATATCGGCGATCACGACAATCGTGTTTTCTTCGAGGCATTACTTAATGAAGAAAAAGCGCATGCTGCAGGCTTAATCAAGTGGCTCCAGGAATTACAACAACCGGTTCTAAAAACATCAACCTCTAGTGTCACCTGATAATGGAGATGAAAAATGAACGAACAATGGCAAGAACGTATTCGTCCTGCACGATTGGAAAGACGTTACCAGTTTGAGGATTACAACACGTTACGTGATTTTCTTGAACGAGCAGCTGAGTTGTCTGAACGTGAAGGCTTATACCCAGACATGGGGTTCGGTAGGGATTATGTGAATATCACGATTCATGCCGAAGAAGGTGAGAGCGCACTGGGCAATATGCAACATAGTTTTGCACAACAACTCGATGTACTCATTTGTGAGAATACACATTGAGGTAAATGCATATGCCAGTTATTGCTTTGGTGGGTAACAAGGGTGGGGCAGGAAAAACGACATTGTCAGTTAACCTTGCAACGTGCCTGGCAAAGCAAACTACTATTGCAGTAGTAGATGCTGATCCTCAGGGCTCAGCCTTACAGTGGCATGCTTTCTCAGAAAGTGATAATGCTGTTGAAGTTTTTGACGCGAATGATGATCTTCAAAAACAGGCAAGCGAGCTTTTAAAAGATTACCAATACGTTTTATTTGATTGCCCTCCATCGGTGCATGCAGCACAGACGAATTCAGTTTTAAAGTTTTGTGATATCGCACTGGTTCCCGTGCAACCGTCACCGGTCGATTTATGGGCAACAGTACATATTGAAGAGGCCATCGAGCAGGCGCGTGAGTGCAATCCAAAGCTGGAAGCCTGGCTCGTTATCAATCAATTGGAAACACGAACCACGCTATCACGACTGATACGTGATGCATTGTCGGAAATCGCCTTACCTGTTGCAAATACGGCATTACGTCGGCGGGCAATCTTTCGCAGTAGTGTTCTGGAAGGAAAAAGTGTTTTTGATATGGGGCGACGCGGTGCAGAAGCAGCAGGAGAACTTGAACAGCTTGTTCAGGAGGTAATTACACGATGAGTAGTAACGATAAAACACGACAAAAATTAATGG
>JARRJY010000032.1:14713-40624 GCA_037388705.1 Gammaproteobacteria bacterium | reverse complement strand
TACTTACCTGGCAACATGAACGTGACATCGATCGATGGTCCATCCGGAATAACCTCATGCTTTGTACTCATAGCAATTGTTGCAGCCAGTAATGTCATGGCTTTACTGATCGGACTGTCAGTTATTTCACTACTTGCTGATCTCATACTGATGTATAAACTCATTACATTCGTATCCCGTAACCGTAAACTGTTCTCTATTTTGGTTTTCATTTGTAGCAAATAGTTAATCTTGTCTAATGATTACAGCAAGATTTGATCCAACTTCAGATATTCATGAATTCACTGATAGGTTATTGATAATTCAAAACAAATACTAAGCCCATTTAGCTAATTACAACTCGTGAATACATCATTTCTACAGGATTTGTAAGGTTTATGACAAAATAGATATACATAACCTGGCACTGCAAATCTCTAACAGATTGTTTCTTATGGAAATAATCTAAAAACCTATACTGGTACAGAACTTGCCATGTACCAGTACGAAATAATTATATTTGAGGTTTGTCATGTCGTTAGAAAAATATAAAGAACTGGGTTTATTGTTCAATTCCAACTTCCTTGAAGAAACCAGCACATCTGGATTACAGGGATATCGAGGTGAACTTGTCTTAATTGAAGGTGAAATCGGTGACTCGAAAGGCCACTCAAAACCACCGGTAGAGGTGATGCGTGGAGCAGTTATGCTGTCCCATGAAAAGATAAAACTTTTAATTGGCGCATTAGACCAGCTTGAATCACTAACTACATTATCAGAAAAATACAAAGCTGATTTTGCAGAAGACATGTTATCAGTACTATTTGTCGTCGATATTAAGGAACCGGTACAGGTTGACGTAGATGGGCAAAACTTTGTATTAATTCCTCTTGTGCAAGGTGTACCATGGAATGAAATTATTGATGAGCTTGCTCTGGAGAAAAGTGACTTTAAGGGACAGTCTCCCGCCGACAAAATTGTCACGCTCTATGAGGAACTGAAATCGTATTCGCCAAAATATCCGACTGTCTCTCTGGATGAAGCACTTGCTGCAACTACAGATCGTGTTCGCGAATCTTATGGTGCTGTATAAATTACCAACATGAAAACTATTTTAGATTGGTCTATCTACAGGGATGCCGGCATGGGCGATGCCTATGCTGACATACCGAAAACTGGTGGTGACTTCGCCAGAGCCGTTTCTGTCTGTATAAATAGCCAGCAATGCGAAGTCACTCACAAAGGTGTGATGTGTCCAAGCTTTCGTGTGACAGGCTACCCGGCTTTTTCTACAGGTGGACGTATACGCTTGTTAAAGGCCGCTCTTAACGGAGGATTAGGAGAGAAGCCACTTGAAGATGAAAAACTGGCAACAGCAATGGACCTTTGTGTTGCATGTAAAGGCTGTAAACGCGAATGTGAAAATGAAGTTGATATGGCCATGATTAAAGTTGAATACCTGGCGCAACAATATCAGCAACAACGAGTTCCATGGCGAAATAAATTCATGGCTAATCTTTCCTATAACCTGCAATACTATTCCTGCTTTACCAAACTGGCAAAGTTACGAAATAGATTTAAATTTTTATCAGCACTCTCTGAAAGGTTATTGGGTATCAGCAGGAATCGAAAAATCCCTGTGCCATTTAAAAAGACTTTTACGAAAAAACATCGTAAAGCACTATCCTTCCTGCCAAATAAGCTGGAACAGTATCATTCAGAAGTTGTGTTATTAATTGATACATTTACTGATAACTTTGCACCTCAACATGCCAGGGATGCCATTAGCCTGTTAAACCAGGCTGGTTACAAAGTAATCATCACCCAACCAACATTAGAAACGATAGAGCCGTTACGCCCATTATGCTGTGGCCGCACACATATTGCGAATGGATTGGTTAATGAAGCAAAATACGAAGCACAGCGCATGTTGTCAGTTTTACACCCCCACGTCCAGGCAGGTAGAACTATCATCGGCCTGGAGCCTGCTTGCCTACTTGCCATACGTGATGATTATAAATTTCTCGGGCTGGGACAAATGGCCGAACAAGTTGCTAATAGTGCCCTGTTATTTGAGGAATTCGTTGCCAGAGAAGTTACTGCAAAACGATTCAAAGTTAAATTCAATGCTATTAACACAGGCGACAAACCTTTGATGGTGCATGGGCATTGTCACCAGAAAGCAGTTGGTGCGATGAAGTCCATGCGTAAACTGCTCAAACTCATTCCTGACCTGGATTTTAAACTTATTGATTCCACCTGTTGTGGTATGGCTGGAAGTTTTGGCATAGAAAAGGAACATGCTGAACTTGCCATGAGTATGGCAGAAGAATCACTACTACCGGCACTTCGAGAAAATAACGAATCCAGGATTGTTGCAAATGGCTTTTCATGCCGACATCAAATTAAAGAAGGTGTAGATCGCCAGGCAATTCACATAGCCACGCTGCTACGAGAAGCAACAGCTTGAATAAGCCCTTTCGGTTAGCGGTTGCCAGCAAGGAAGGTTTGGCTATCACGGAACATTTTGGCCACGCAAAACAATTCTATATTTTTGATGTTCATGGAAAGAATTGCGAGCTGGTTGAACAACGGCACGTGGATCATTACTGCCTGGGCGGACATTCTGATAAAAGTGCCATCGCCGGAATCCTCGAAACCGTAAGTGACTGCCAGGCTGTGTTTGTTGCCAAGATAGGTGATGGCCCGACTGAAAAACTCAGTAAACGTGATATTGATGCAGTATCGGAGTATGCATATGAAGAAATAGAGCCTTCGTTACTAGACTATACCAGCCGATTCGAATAACAACCAAATCGTCTGCTTATATCGTATAACCTTCTTCCATTAGAACCTGTTTAACTTTAAAACGTTGTAACATGCTTTCGAAATGTCGCAAACAGTTTTCCGGAAAAGGGATAGCAGTCCTGTCAGCCCAGAACTCAACATAAAACAATGCCGCATCGGCAATGGAAAAGTTCTCAACTACATAGGTGTGGCCTTCTAGTAGACCATTGATCACATTAAACCCCTGTTCAATAATATCCTTACCCTGCTGCCTGACCCAATCAAAATCGGCTTCATGTGGTGTAAACTTCTCCGTAGTAAAAATCCGCGCAAAGCCCTGCATATGTATTGTGCCAACGACATATTCCATCACTTCCATGATACGCACTTCATCATCCAGGTTATCGGATAACAGGTTTGCTTTTGGGTAAGCGCGTGCCAGCCAGTACGCAATTGCCGGGAACTCGGTGATTACTTTGCCCTCATCCGTTACCAGCATGGGAATGCTGGACTTGGGATTAATCGTCATATACTCGTCAGTTTTGTGATCGTCATTTAACAGGTTTACCAGCTGAACCTGGAAAATCAATTCAAGCTCTTCCAGCAGAATATGGATGCCCGTGGTGCACGACCCCGGTGTCATGTAAAACATCATCATACGCGTCAGCCAAAAAGTCCGTCCCGGAATTTTGCCTTGTAAGCCTTCATCACGGGTTTCGGGATTTCAGATTCCGCATAAACACGTAACTGGTGAATACGATCCATGATCACACCACTTGCTTGCGGGTTACGTGCCAGAGAAATTGTTTCATAATCTGCACGACTGAATAATTTTCCAGGTAATTGTTTAACTACATCATAAATTGCCAGTACTGCGGCTTTTTCACCTGCCAACATCTTGCACTTACCATCAAGTATTTTTAGAACTACCGTTGTGGTGCAATCGGCGTGTATTTCCGAGAACTCGGTTTCCCGGGCCCATTCGATCGCAGGATGATGGCGTGACACCTCGGATTGCATAATTATCTCCTAGGCCTGTAAAAAGGCTTTACCATACTTTTTTTCATGCGCAATCATGTACGCATCAAGCAGTATTTGTTCATCATAGCTTTCAAGCGTTGATTCAACTTCTGCTTTTAATTCCGGGTCCATCCTGCCTTCTACCACGCTATATTCCATGGTCATACCGTTAAACGTAATATCTGTCATATCGTTCTCCTATCACATATCTTTAGTTTTTTTCAGCTATTTCCATACCACGGAAAATTGAACAACGTTTGAAAACTCCGATATCTGCTGCCGTTCCTTTGTGTTGACAGAACTTGGCAACAAGCTTAGTCAGTCCCTTGATGTCACGTCCCGTGGCACCGGGAAACAGTTCAACCAGTTCGTTGACAAGGCTGTCGCTCACATCCAGTGAAAATTGCCGTGTCATCACTTGCCATATTTTGCGACGATCTTCGGCATGCGGCGTATGGTATTTGATCATGGCGATACAGCGTGAGACGATGGCTTCATCGATATCATCAACGCGGTTGGTAGTCAGAAACAACAAGCCATTAAAGTATTCAAGCACACGAAGGAATACACCAACCACCGCGTTCGCCGCGATATTATCATCACGACGCTTGATGTAGACATCAGCTTCATCGATTAACATCACCGCGCCCCAGCGTTGCGCTCGCGTTAAGGTATCCTTTAACGCCTTTTCCATCTCTGATACATTCAGTCCAAGCTGGCCAGAGTGCACCCGGTATAAAGGGCGTTTAATAATTTCCGAGTAGACTTCGGCGGTTAAGGTTTTACCCACACCTGCAGGGCCAGCACATAACACGGTAGTACCTCCTGACTTGCCCTCAACGATATCATCCATTAACACATCCATTTCCGCAGTGAGGATATCGATGAGATCCGTTTGCTCCGGTGGCAGCACGAGCTTGTCTTTTAGTCCGGATTTATATTCATACGGTTGCATCTCCTCAACATGCACCCAGAGGTGATGATGTAGTTCAAGATGAAACATGAGAATGTAACCGTGTACAGGAAGTTCACTGAACATGCCTTTTGGAGTGTTTTCCTTCGAGTGCTCCATACGGCTTTCAACTTTCTCATCGTACCGATCACTCTTGCCTGCCTTGCGCAGATAAGCACTAAGAATATCACCCGAGCCCTCAAAACCCAGGGCACGCTCGCCAAGGATATTTTCATCATTAACCAGCCTTGCATCAGTGCCACTGGATGATAATACCACCACGTTTTTACGCGACCAGTCCGTGTTACGGTGTGACGCCGTGGGGTCTTCAGCATAAATCCCCGTACCCCTGGCCGAGAACTGTTTGCCGTATTCAGAGCGCCATTTAAAATAACGCTCCGCCGATTCATCATAAGCCTGGATTAACTCCGGCGTTTCTTTCAAATAACCTTTATGCGCGAAAATTTCGCTCACTGTCTTACCATCAATATCTCTACTGCGAATTGTCAGAGTCTCGATAGCAATCTTGCTACGCGAGTTGGCCTTGATCTCAAGCAAGATACGCCCCGCTTCTTCTTCACCCGGTGGCGTGTAATCAAGTCTTGTCACCACGTAGGCAATAGGTTGAGCAGTGGTTGTCGCTTTAAATAACCAGCCTCGTATACCATCGTTGAGTAAAAACTCTGCAATGGCCGGTAAGACGTTTTCAAGATCATCCGCGCTGAAACGCTCACTTTCATCATTGAGTGCTTTTTGTAATGTGGCGAGTTGTGCTGCCTTACCATGCATGCCTGGTCCGGCCTGCTGGTAGAGGTTATGTAAGTAGGCAAGCTCGTTGGATGCTAACAGGCTAAAACTGATTTCAGCCTTGTTACCAAAACGGAGCTGTTCCTTAAGCATATCCAGCGCCGGGAACTGTTCCAGCATGGCATCAACGTAAGGTCGATCAATTTGCAGTTTCATCCCTTCTCCATTCTCGTTACGAAGAAAACATTCACATGCGTAGCTAACCGGGGATCGTAACTAAGACGATTGACTGTGCAATGAAGGACAGACAAGATATAAATTGCAAGCTATATGCCAGAAGTCATGTATCGAAACAAGCGCATAAACTGGTGATTTATTTCGCCATGGCCCGCTTTCCACTTGTCGAATACGCCGCATTTATTAATAAACCCGGTGGCTTTGTCGTATTCATGACAAAGTAAACGCACTATTTCCAGTAAAGCCACTCATATCTAACGCGTTTGAAACTGGCCAGGATATTGCTAATACATTGTAAAAAATGCGATAAATCAGGAAAAATAACAGAAATGCATCACAGCTTAAATGAAGTCACCTTTACCCCCGACCAGGTTGAAAAACTCTCCAGCCTGCATTTCATCAACCGCATCGATGACTACATGAAGATCGTATCAAGCATTGAAATTAAGTACGTTAATACAAACATCCCACCCCGCGTCATGTTAATGCTGGATATTTTTTACCATGACAACAAGCTCGATACCCTGAGATTTGATTTACACAATTATGAGTTTGGCGAGATCGTGGATATCGCAAAGAACATTCGCAGCAATGAATTTATTTTGCAAGAAGTCGATAACTTCCTGGGTGGTGATATTGTTGAATAAGGGTGCTGTGATCATTGACGAATCACACCACCCTTTTTAACCACCCGTTGTCTTGTTGAGTGACGTATTAATATCCCGATACCAATTGTAATAAACCCTACAAATCCAGCTATAACCAACCACTTCCATATTGATAACCAATTGAAATATAATACTCTCACCACTGGCACACCCCTTGCACCTACTAACACCTGAACATTAACCACTTGATACAGGCTATGTAGTCCATGTCTTTTAACTTTGAACTCAATGACCCCTTTTCAAGCTTTACGCCGCCAACTCCGGCAGATGGTTGTACCCAGTGTGGGATCTGTCTTTCCTCCTGTCCTACTTTCATCAAGAGCGAGGATCCCGAACAGTCGCCCATGGGGCGCATCCGTTTGATGCGCACATTGGAGAATGACAGTGAGGAAGGCATGGCCCCGGAGAAGATGGAAAAGCTAGAGAGTTGCCTTGGTTGTTACAGCTGCGAGTCCATATGCCCTTCGAAGGTCAACTTCGGCAAGTTGCTGGATGAATCCCTGGCGCGGCTGCGCGAACAGCAACCCCTGCCGCGCATGACCAGTATGATGCTATGGCTGGTGAGCAGAACCGCATTGATAAAGTCCATCACACAAGTCACCTATCTCGCACAAATCCTGGGCCTGCGCACGTTATTTTCAAAACTGGGACTAATCAAGCTCATGGGCATGCAACGGGCCAATGCCCTGCTGGGAAAAATAAGCTATCCCACCAGGTTAAAAAACCGAATTCAGCAAACACGTAACAAACAACGTGTTGCCCTTTTCACCGGTTGCTTTAGCTCAGTAATGGAACAGGCCGTGCAACAATCAGCCATTAATGTTTTCAACGCTCTCAGCCAGGAAGTAATCATCCCAGAGGGACAAGGTTGCTGCGGAGCACTGCACCGCCACAATGGCGAGCTTGAAACCGCGGGGAAACTTGCGCGCAAAAACATCAAGGCTTTTGCCGCCGACAAGGCCGATGCCATTATTACTAGCAGCAGTGGTTGCGGTGCCAGCCTGAAAAACTATGGTGAGTGGCTGGAAGGTGAAGAACTGTCAACGCCGATTATGGATGTAAGCCACTATCTCGCTAATGTCATGAAGCAGCACACGTTGAAGTTTGATCAGCTACCCCTCAAGGTTGCGTTACATACCCCATGCACCTTGCGCCAAGACGAAGGTCAGGAAGAAGCCGTGTTAGAACTGTTACAACATATCCCGGGGTTAGAAATATTACCATTGTCAGGTGAGCCACGTTGTTGCGGTGCTGGTGGCAGCCAGATGTTGAGTCAACCAGGAATGGCTGATGCTTTGCGCGACGATATAATCGATGAACTCAGGGAAATGGATGTCGACATGCTAATTAGTTCCAACCTGGGTTGCGCCATGCATCTTAGAGCGGGACTGGCTAAAGCGGGAATGGATATTCCATTGCAACACCCCGTACAACTCATCTCTCAAGCATTATCGTAGAGAATTATACGTATATCAAAAACTCCCTGGAAAATATTGGCAAGTAACTTAACTCATCAGTTGGAATTGTAAATTTCAGCTTATACCTGTTTTTTTAACCATTAATCACGAGGAAAAAATATGTCCGTAGAAAACATTCGCGATTTTTCTGCAAAAGCAAAATCAGATAACGATCTGGGTGAACAATTAAAAGCGTGCACAAAAATGAAAGAACTCTTTGCGCTGGCAAAAGATAATGGCTTTGATTTCATCGAAGACGATCTTTATCCACCCAATGAAGCCCAGTTCACGGAAGACCAGTTGTCTGAACGACTGGCCAAAGCACTGCTACGTGCATAATGCGTGCATAGCGGTACAGGGGTTTTCTCTATCACGTCGATAGAGAAGAACCTGTACCATCCTTGCTATGACCATTTATGTCACCAGTGCCTTAGCGGCTGGCACATCCTCTTACCAGGAGTTGCTGCAAAAACTCCAGTTTGATGAAACAACCGATACACTCTGGCTCACGGGGAACCTGTTTGACGGGATACAGCCCGACGCCGTGTTTGAAAACTTTACCTTTCTCAGCTCACTGAAAAAATCCGTTGTTGCCGTGCTCGGCACACAGGAGATCAGGTTGTTGTCTTATGCCGACGGGATTATACCTGCCGATGCCAGTGATGATGAAAACACACGATTCAACAAAATCATCAATCACGAGGAAAGCGCTGACCTGCTCAAGTGGTTACGCAACTTACCGATCATGCATCATGATAAAAAGATCAACACTCTCATGGTGCATGCCGGCCTCCCACCGGAGTGGAGCCTGAGCCAGGCCAGTACCTTTGCCATCGAAATTGAAACGGCGCTGAGTTTCGGAAACCACAAGGCACTGTTTGAAAACATCCAGGGCAAGCCACAACGGCGCTGGAACGCGAAATTACAGGGCTGGAAACGCCTGCACTTTATCCTTGTGGCATTTACGCAGATTAAAAAATGTAACGCCAAGGGTTACATAGATTTTGCCCCAATACCGGCCAATGCCGATGCGCAGGATTACCTGCCGTGGTACCAGTATACCCGCCCGGGCACCAACCTCGTGTTTGACCATACTGGCTGGGAGGTAAAACAACATGGACCACATGTTTCTCCACTCAAAAAATATCAAGTATTAAAACTGTCTGACACCGTTGAAACACTTCAGCTTTGAGACAAGGTACAGGTTTCAGTCAAGTAAATCATTTATCCTTTCTACATCTTCATCCGCCAGGATAAAATCAAATATCTCGAGATCCTCACGCATGTGCAGCTCTGAGCTTGTTCCCGTCAATGGCACGATATTCAACTGGGTCAGAAAACGAAAGAATATTTGTGCTATTGTTTTTTGATAAATTTCAGCCAGTCCCTTAACTGTGTCACTTTCAAGCAGATCTTTATTTGCCGTCAGGCTCCAGAAACTCTGGAAAATAATATTATGTTCATCACACCACTGACGAAGTTCTTTTTCATAATGCGTATCACTATAAAAACGGTTTTGCACAATGGTCGGTTTTATTTCAGCATCATTATAAATGGCCTGCATCACTGAAAAATCATAACAGTTGCTAATGCCGAGTTGACGCGCATGCCCTGCCCTGAAAATAGCTTCCATTGCCAACCATGCCTGCATGCTTTGTTCATGATTTTCCAGTGGCGAATGAAGAATAAAACCGTCAACGTAAGGCGTTTGCAGGTTTTTAACTGAGTTATCAAAGGACTCTGCTACCTGTTCAGCAACAGGCGCAGAAGGATCATAAGGCAGGTTTTCCGGATCCTGGCTAGAAAATGGTGTGTACTTGGTTTATAAATAGAGGCTTTCACGCTCCAGGCCCTGTTGTTGCATTATGTGTAACGCCTCGCCGACCATTGGCTCATTGTAATGCCGGGGCTGGCCCGCGGTATCAATACCTTTAAAACCAGCCAGTAAGGCTTTAACAACAAGATCACTGGTGTGTTCTTTTTTCCATGCTGTTCCGTAAATAATGGCGGGAAGCTTTACGCCACTATGACTGGTGACCCAGTTCTGTTTTAACATGTTATTTTCCTAAGTACGTTTTATTTAGCCGCTGCATAGTCTAGCAAATGAGGAGCGTTATTATCCTGTAACTATCTTTTATTTCAGAGCAAATTTGTCAGGAATGTGCCAATCTGTCTTTTTTCTCCTGTCGTCATTTAAACAAAAGCAGGCCTGTTTTCTTCTTGTTCTTACCCATTTATTTCTTTGCTATTTTTAATCACTTTAAATCAAACGCTTAGCGTTAAGTACTGTTCAAAGATAACCCTTTAAAAATACTGGTAACAAACTTGCTTTAACAATTCGTAAAACCATTCAATGCAATGCTTAACAGCCATTAAAAGGAGGCAATATGTTTGAACATAAACACCTGGATGGAGAAGTGAACAAAGTCATCGCTGCAACCGATTCATTCCTGAACGGTGACGTACTTGAATGCCGTGACAGTCTTGGCGAAGATGCACAGAGCATCAGTCGTCGGCAATACGCGGTTGTCGGTGACCGGCTGGTGGAACGCTGTTTACCCCCTGAAACTGTTGGCGACACCTGGTCGTTTGATGATGTCGCCATGCCCTGGTGGGGCTCGGTCAAGAACCCACCGCACATGGGTATTATTGCCGAGTTCAATAGTTTCAATAACGGTTTACACCGTAAACCCATTGACCTTGAAAATAACGTCGTTGCCTACGGTGCTGAAGGTGAAGAAGTCACCTTCTGTAACGGAAGCTACAGCATGACACGAAGAAGTGATGAACAGGAATTGACGGCGCCTACCCTGGTTGCGTTACGTAAGCTGTATTATGCATAAGTGCTAATTAGAATGCCGCATTCGTATTTATGAAGGCGGTGTCTCTTTATTTACTTTTCCTGATCACTTTCTCTTTTTATGACTACGTTGCGAAACGTCAGGTTAATGCGTGGCTCTTTTATTTTCGGTTCTTCGGGTACACAGTGTTCGTAGTCTTCCTGGAAACCGGCCTGCATCAATAACAACTCTCCATCGTGTAAGTTGACTTCAGCCTCCTCGCCCGTGTGCCGCTGGCGATAACAAAAACGACGACTGGCACCCAGGCTGAAGGAGGCAATCACGGGGCTGTCACCCAGTTCGACTTCATCATCAGCATGCCAGGTAACATGATCATGGCCATCACGGTAATAGGTCACCAGTACCGAGTTAAAAGACTGCCTGGTTTTTTCTTCGACCTTGTTTTTTAACTGCAACAGGGTATCGTTCCAGGAAAAGCTTTGCAGCATGTTATCCGAGTAACGGTAATGCACCCCTTGATCGGCATACCATGCCTGCCGGCGTGGCATTTCAAAACGACGACCAAAAGCAACGAAATTAGTTTGCCATTGAATCTCGTTGATCATTTGCTGTAATAAAGCCTGCCTTTCACCCAAGGTGTAAAGGGTGTCATATCGTTTTAACAGGGGGTGATGTATAGACAGGGTGTTCATGTATATATAGTAACAATTAATGTTATATCCGTAACATTCTAACTAAATTTTTCAGGCCTGTAATTGTCAGTATCATAACAATTTCAGAACGTTCTTTGCAGGCGTTTTGAACACTGATATAGTCCCCACTGTTAAAAAAACCGGCCAGGATAATGAACGATCATGTTATCTACCTGGATATCCCGGCAACCCAACGTTCACGCAAATCGACGGAGGGTCCTGCCATTACACCAGGTAAAAAATACAGCATCAAAGGTGACCAGCTACCTGCCGTCATACACGGCTTATGCGGTGGCGTTGTATTTAACGCTGACAAGGGATTCGCGCTACCATTAACTAACGATGCAACTTCACAGCCGTGTTTTTTCTGGGACACTGATTGTGACTATCCTGCCGGTGCCATACTACGTGATGATAAAGGTACTGCCATTGTTCCAGTGCATGATCTGCAATTTACGAGTAATGCCCTGACCCTCTCAGGCGTGGGTCTTGGTACACCACAACTTAACGAAGCAAAGAATACCTTCACCCTGCAGGCCAGCATTGATCTTGTTTACCAGGCCAAAGCCTACCCTGCCAGCCTTGCTATACTTAACCTGGTTGAATCAAACCGTTTTTCCATATTGGCAAACGGCGACAAAGTTGAACATGTTTGCTGTGAAGAAGAAAAACCCGTATTGTTGTTGAATGAACAAGGGAAGCTGCTGACAGCTATTCTCGAAACCCCGCAATCAACTGAAACCCTTACGCAAAATTATACTGAAACCATCGACATCGCAATGCATGAAACACTGGGTGGCATTGATGTAGAAACCATGACAGTGCTTGAAAAATACACCTCGTTCTTTATGCACAGGCAATCACCTTTTTCCGATGACAACATCTGGATCCCGGTCAGTCCACCTATTACATGGGGCTGGAGCCTGCGCTTTTCAAAACGCCATGATGGCGTCTGGTGCGTTGTACGACAGAAACTGTTAAAACCCACGATCGGTCATAACGGCATGGAAATGCCCGAATGGCAGGATCATACACGTAAGTGAATCGCTGTTAATACGGCAACAAATCCTTTCCAGTCTTTTTCAACCTGCTCCAGTACTTCGTTAATATATTGCGGGCTCGGATTATGTTCATCAGGAAAATTCGATAAAGCACATGAGGTGCGGTGTTTTTGAATAGCGTAATCCAGTAGTTCTTCAATAAAACCATCAAAAGACGTTAATGCCTCAATTGCCAGCACGTTATCACCCTGTTCAAATGATAATTGCTTTAATTCTTTTAGGGCATCGTCATAAGCCTGTTGCAACACGCCTGTTACGTTACGCTTAAACAGGTTCTGCCAATTTTGTTGCGACAAGTCCCTGTTTATACCGCGATCATAATGACGCTTTATGCTACTTTTCATTCCAGTAACAAACATTTTAAATTCATCCATATCGGAGAGAGTTTTGTTATCAGACATAACTAATGGCTTCTCTTAGATTAGGTCAGGCAATGTTTTCTACCCATTCAGTTGCCCATTGCGCGGCTTCAAGCGATGGATTAGTCACTTTTTTCGCATCAAGCGTTAATACCTCGCCAACGCGCTTTGCACCAGAAAGGTAAAACACGTTTTCCATCATGAATCCAGCCAGGGCAAAATAGGTGTAACCACTGTCTCCCAGTGCTATCACTCCATACTTCCTGTCCTTGATATCAACAGCCTGGTCATCCAGCGCCAGGTATACCGGGTAAATATTTCGTGGCAGTTCTCCCTCCCCCGTGGTGGAACAACAGACCAGCAATGCTTCACTGCTATCCTTCTCAAGGGCATCCCGGTTAGGTTCAAGGTTTACCCAGGCATCATGACCCTGGTGATTAAGCACGTGGGCAACGGCCATCGCGGTTTTGTGCGCCGTGCCATTAACTGAACCTACAATAATCTGAATTTTTGCCATTGTTACAGCCAGTTTACTCTCATCACATGAATGACCATTGCAGGATTTTTGCCAATTGAGGTTTACCTGCTGAAGATGACAAATCGCCTGTGTACCCACTCATATCGCGGCGTTTGTCACCTCCAACTCGGGTATATCCGGTGAGGATACTGACAACCCCCTCGGTGCAATTGTTGAATAGCTTACAAAATCACTCCACAAACCCTGAATTCGCCCTAATATCAATACCGTTTCACTGGCATACGGTTTGCAAAATCATTACTACATTTTTTTCATAATTCGCTTAAACAGCATGAGGAGAGATGGAATGCCAGCCAGCTTTGAATTAAAAACAAATGAAAACGATCATTTTTATTTCAACCTGCTTGATAGTGACGGGGGATTGCTCATGATGAGTGGTGAATACCCGGAAAAAGAAGCCGCTGAACAGGCTATAAAAGATGTCCAGGTAGGCTCCCTTATGTCTGATCAAATTGCAGCTGGCCAGGTTGATGGGGGTAATACTTTCTTCGTGATCAAAGACCAGGCGGGTGATGTACTGGTGAAAAGTATCCTGTTTAATTCCCGTATGCTGTTTGATAGTGCCCTGCATACCGTCAAGGATAATACCTGTATTGCAGAAGTCGTCGATCATACTTAAGAGATGAGAGGATAACAGTATGGGTATTGAACAGATCATTACCGAGGAACTCGCCAGCATTAGCATGACACTGGGTGAAATGTCAGCCATTGCTAACCTCATAAACGGTGAAATTAAAAACGAGGCTTTTATTACTCCGTTTAGCGAAGTAATTGAAGAGATTAGCAAAAGTTATGACGTGGTAATAGAAAACTTACTACCCTTTACCGAGCTGGTAACGGAAGAAAGCTTCATGGAAAAATTTGATGAATTAGCCACCAATTACAAAGAATGTTACTTGAAAGAAATTAGTAAACCCCGTATCTATGCCGACGAGGCTTACGAGCAATACCTGGTGCTGCAAAGCATGAAAGAATGTAAAACCCGTTTCCCATTGTTAAAGCGCACCTTTACCCGGTTTGACGAGTTTATCGATAAATGGGTTACCAATGATGCCTGGCTTGCCATGGGTATCGATAACCTTTTCAAACGCCTGCCTCACCTGTTAAATGAAGTGACAGGGCTCAAACAAAATGATCCGGATGATGCTTTTGTTATTTATCACTCTGCATTCAGCACGTTCAAAATATACCTGGATGTAATCAGCCAGCAACGACAACAACTTGGCATGCAAAATAACAAGGTCGCAGTCGCTGTATAGGCATATTCTGTGATCAACTGAATACATGTCCGAATCAATAAACAATATTGCAAATAACGCGACTTACCTATCACTGGGTGAAGATTATTTTTCCATCGTGCTGCCCGCGCCTTTTGAAACCGAAGCACGGTTAGTCCATTTCAATGAAGATGCAGCTAAAACGATTGGGCTTGATAAAAACGCGCATAAAGATCCTGTATTTCATCGAATCATCAGTGGACAGCAAACGATTGAAAACTGTATACCCTTTGCCATGTTATATTCAGGCCACCAGTTTGGTCATTATGTCAAAGAACTGGGTGATGGCCGGGCGATTACCCTTGCAGAAATCACCAACCCCCATGGTAAAAAATGCCATGATAAATGGGAGCTTCAATTAAAAGGCAGTGGTTTAACCCCCTATTCGCGTGAAGGTGATGGACGTGCCATATTGCGCTCTACAATACGTGAATATTTGTGCAGTGAAGCTATGCATGGCCTTGGCATACCGACGACGCGAGCCCTGGCGATAGTTACCAGTTACGACAAAATCATTCGCGAACAAATTGAACCCGGCGCCATATTAGCCCGTGTTGCACCCAGCCATATTCGCTTTGGTTCTTTTGAAGTGTTTTTTTACCGTAACCAGCATGAACATGTTCGCATCCTGGCAGACCACGTATTGAAACATTATTACCCTGAACTTTTATCAACGACAGACCCATACCGTGCATTGTTACGTGAAGTGATAAAACGTACCGCGAAAATGATTGCACAATGGCAGTCAGTCGGGTTTTCTCACGGGGTAATGAATACCGATAACATGTCGATTCTTGGTTTAACTATTGACTATGGTCCCTATGGATTCATGGAAGCCTATAACCCGGGGTTTATTTGCAATAGTTCCGATCACCATGGGCGCTATGCTTTTGATCAACAACCGGATATTGGCCTGTTTAATATTAGCTGTCTTGCGCAGGCATTACTTCCTTTGCTGGATGAGAACCCTGACAATGCGCAAATGATTGCCATACGGGAGATGAAACAATACAAACATGGTTACATGCGTTATTACCATGACATCATGCAAAAGAAACTGGGCTTAACCAGTGAATCTGATGAGGATAAATCACTACTCGTCGACTTATTAGTCATGATGAAAGATGAACGGGTTGACTATACGATATTGTTTCGTCAACTTTGTGATTTCGATTCCACTGACTTGTCTAATAACACTAAAATCAGGGACCTGTTCCTGCAGCGTGAACGCTTTGATAAATGGGCAGTACGGTATCAACAACGCCTTTCTAAAGAAGACCTGGCGGATATTGAACGACAAGCTCACATGAAACAACACAATCCAAAATATATTTTGCGAAACTACCTGGCAGAAAATGCCATCTATCAGGCGCAAACCAACCATGATTATTCCGAGGTTGATAAGCTGTTTAAGATCTTACAGAAGCCTTTCGATGAACAACCTGAATATGAATCTTATGCTGATTTCCCACCAGACTGGGCACAAGATATTTCTGTAAGCTGTTCTTCCTGATAACAGTTAAATGGACTTCTGAGCCCCTATTAGGAATACATTTTGCACTTACTCCTATAAATAATGGTTACAACTGAAAATCAGAGCTTTTTTGTCGGATAAAACACAAAATTACCATGCAAAAGTAAGATAACCGACAAAACCTCTCAAGTATTGTGGTCATTGGTGTAACAGACAAATAACTTTCGAATCTAAAAGGAGTATCGATATGGAAGAGTTTTATGTAGAGAATAACGTAAACAAAGATGGTGCACATATTGTTCATAGAGAGTCTTGCACAGAGTTACCTGAAAAAGACGAAATACGTTTACTCGGGGTACGCAGTAATCCTCAAGCCCCTCTTAACGAAGCAGCAAACTGGTTTGGAAAATCTAGCCCCTGTCCAACGTGTATAACGAGTTAAATACCTGGAGTCAGAGTAAAAAACTCAACGACACATTGTTGATTACGTGTTGTGTTTTTTCTCTGGCCCCAAATATCCTTTATATTAAAATTGGTGATCTATGTTAGGATGATTTGAGTACCATTTCGGTCTGCATGCGCCTTCCCAGGAAGTAATGTGCCTATTCGACGAGTTCGTTGCGAAAGCACATTACACTACATCATGAGAAGACAATACCATGCCTGATTATCACCTCAGTCCACCACATAGCTTACTTGTTTCTAGTTACCATCGCTTTCTGTTGCTGCTTACAACATTGACGCTGGCTCAGACCAGCACCCCGCTGCAAGAGGAAAGCGCGAGATGATCTCTCATGATGACCATCTCTGGCTGCAAATGTGGCGTAACAAACAAACCGACGATTTTCACCAGATCTTGGTTAACAAACACCTGGTGCGGTTCTGGCCAGCGCTCAATATCCCACACGGTAAAAAAATCTTCGTGCCACTCTGCGGCAAAAGTCTGGACATACTCTGGCTGGCTGAGCAAGGCTACAAGGTGATCGGTGTAGAGTTGAGCCCCATTGCGGTCAAGGCTTTCTTTAAAGAAAACCATTTACAACCTGTTAAACGGAAACTGGCTGACTTCAGCCTATGGACCCATGGTAATATCAGCATCCTGTGCGGTAACTACTTTGCACTGAACAAGTCCATACTTGGCCAGATCGATACGGTCTATGACCGTGCCGCGCTCACGGCCTTACCTAAGGACATTCGCTCTCTCTACGTTAGCCACCTGCATACCATCGTATCCGAAACAACGAATATTTTTCTCCTCACCATTGAGGACACGGCAGATAATCGACATTTGAATTTTAGTGAACAGGTGGATGCTGAGCTCATCTCGCTCTACGCCAGTGACTTTGAGATCGAGCTAAAGCATGTTGAGAGTGTTGTCGAAGACCAGGTAAGCACGTCACCGCCAGCCACGCAGCACGTCACCTACAAGGTTTATCATTTAAGTGCTCGTACGGCCTCTGCGTGAATATGAAGCTCAGGACTATGTGTTGGCCCTGAGTGTGAAAAAGAAAAGTAATGAATTCGTCTTAGATCGTGGCGGGTTTATTCATCCCAGCCTTCGTCTTCCATGTCATCAAAGCGGTTTTCACTCTTGCCGGTTTTTTGTTTCATCACACGTTGCAGCATGGGAGACATACCATCACTAAGTTCCTGCTGTAACTCTTTGACTATTTCGTCAATGGCCGGAGCACCATTAACCACAACAGGATTGATACCGAGCATGATGAGTTGCTTGGTGGCGGAGCCGCCGATGGAACCTACATAAACCAGGTCACAACCGTGCAGGAATGCCAGCTTGGGTTTGAGCTTGTCTTCGTTGCCGTCCTGTTTTTCCTTGTTGAAGGATTTACTGGCGATATGCTGGGTTTCATCTGCACGTATGCCGTAAATCTCGAAGCCCTGTGATGAGCCAAAGTGTTGATTGACCCGCTCACCGTTGCGGGTGGCAAACGCTACCCTCAGCAAAGTTTCATCGTCACTGATCTCTGCAACACTACTAACTTCGGCAAGTTCACTCATAATTCTCTCCGCATTGATTACTTTTAAGTAACTTAATGTAACTACAGCATGAATCGTTCCAGTTTCATTTACTCAACGAGATACTTCCAGCAAGCAGAAAAACCAGTAAAGACAATAACTTGCAGGGAGTGCAAGTGATAATCAGGAAATAGCGTGTCCGTGATTACCTGGCAATTGTCGTGTTTACGACAACCGGTATGATCAACCCTCACCCTCGGCAATTGCTCCATGCATTGCTCTACCTCCTGCGTCCGGGCAGTCATAATCCTTTCCCAATCATGGGAGAGGGGATCTTTTTTAACTGATGGATTTTTTCAGGGTGACAAGTTGCGTGCCTTGCCAGTCCCTGGACTGGTAGAAATCAATGGCATTGCTGTTTGTACTGTCAGCCATTAACTGCAGGCGTGTCATGCCCTGCTGTTTTGCCCATTGTTCCATGTGCTGTAACATGGCTTTACCTACACCATTTCCACGGAAGGCGTTATCCACAACCACGTCTTCAACCAGGCCAACTTTTGCCACCTTCGCTTCGGCGGTGGACACCAGTGCCTGGCAACTGCACATGCCAATAATGTTTGATGCCTGTTCAGCAACAAATAAACATGCCTTGTTTTTGATTTGTTCCATGATGAGTTTTTCCAGCCCACGTTTTTGCTTGTCTGGGTTACATTCAAAGTCAGTTTAGAGAGAATAGCTGTTGTAACAGGTTTCTAACGCATCGACATCGTAAAGAGTTGCCTCTCTAATCGTTGTTGGTTGTTGCATAATATTATCAGGAGGTTTGGGATAAGGCCGGACTGATGTTTTTAAACTTTTCTTTTGGATAAGCTTTAATCGACTGGATATAAGACGGCAATGTCTTGATGTTAACCAGTGGCAGATGCAGGCTGACCGTAGAGCCTTCGATGGGTAACGGTTCATCCCATGCGCGGTGCATATGTATGATGGTGCCATCTTGCAGGATACACTTCACTGAACGGTATACACCATAGTCAGTAATTTCCTCGATAGTTGCTGTTAAACCACTTTGCCCCTGTATGGCGATGCGCACATGTTCAGGTCGAATACTTAACCATCTCATTTCAATATGAGGCTCTTCATCAAGTGTTAAACTACCCCACTTACCTTTAACCGTAGTGCCCGCTATCTCGTCAATATGCAGGAAGTTTTCCCAGCCAAGGATTTTTGCCACGGTATAACATACCGGGTTGGCAAACACCTCGGCGGTTTTACCAAACTGCAGTAACTGCCCTTCCACCATTACACCAACGTTATCGGCAAGGTAGCGGGCATCTTCAAGATGATGACTGACGATTAACACCGGTCGATTTACATCTTTCACTAGTTCTTTTAACTGGTAACGCAAGGTCTGGCGCAATGACAAATCAACAGCAGAGAAAGGTTCATCGAGTAATAACAGATCAGGTTCAATGGCCATGCATCTCGCCAATGCCACACGTTGACGTTGTCCACCGGAAAGATTTGCCGGGTAGCGTTCGGCATACTCTTCAATATGTAAATGTTTCAGCCAGTAATTGACGTGGTAATCACGTGCTTCCTTTGGCAGTCCATAGGCAACGTTTTCAGCCACGGTTAAATGTTCAAACAGGGCGTAGTCCTGGAACACCATGCCAAGCCGGCGTTGTTGTGGTGGTAAAAAAACTTTCTTCTCTGCATCGAACCAGGTACGTTGCCCACGCTTGATCATTCCCTGCTGTGGTTTTTCCAGGCCGGCGATGACGCGCAGGGCGGTACTCTTACCACTACCTGATGGACCGAGTAACGCGGTGATGCCGGACTCAGGCAAGGAGATTTGCAGGTCTAGCTGGAACTCCTTGCGTTTTAATTCAATATCAATATCAAGCTGTGTCATTGATGAAAGCCCATTTGCATACGGCGATTCATACCATAAACGATAAACAATACAACAAAAGAAAAGACTAACAATAATGCGGCCAGCATGTGTGCAGATGCATATTCCAATACTTCAACATGTTCATAAATGGCGATGGACACGACCTTGGTTTCACCGGCGATGTTACCACCGACCATGAGTACTACACCAAACTCGCCCATAGTATGGGCAAAGCCAAGCACAATGGCCGTGATTAAACCCCGGCGCGACTGCGGTAACACCACGGTCAAAAAGGCTTTTGCGCGTGATGCACCCAGCGTCCATGCTGCCTCGATGGCTGACTTGTCCAGTCGTTCAAACGCGGCCTGTATTGGTTGCACCACAAAGGGTAAGGAATAAATACACGATGCGATCACCAACCCGGTAAATGAAAACGACAGGGGTTGCCCGGTCAGTTCGATCCAGAATTTACCCAGCGGGCCTTGTGCTCCCATAAACACCAGTAAATAAAAACCCAGTACGGTTGGCGGTAAAACCAAAGGCAAAGCCGTGACTGTTTCAACACTGACTTTAAAACGACTGCGCGTATGGGCTAACCACCAGGCAAGCGGAATACTCACTACCAGCAAGATCAACACGGTTAATGCTGAAAGCTTTAATGTTACAAGTATGGCCTGGATGTCGATATCGCTAATCATGAATACTTTAAATACCCTATCACCTGTACCGGCATAAATTTAAGTACCATAACCGAAGTCGTTACTAAAAATGTTTTTTACCTTGCCACTCTTAAGATAGTCGACAAATTCCTTGGCTACAGGGTTATTTTTACCCCGCTTTAACCACACCGCCTGTTGCTCCAGTGGTGAATAATAACTTTCCGGTACATCCCAGCACGTTTTAAAGGGTGATATTTTATTTTTCCAGGTTTGTGCCAGGGCAACAAAGCCCAGCTCAACATTACCTGAAGCAGTAAACTGGTAGGCCTGGGATATATTTTCACCTTTAATAAACTTTCTTTTATTTTGTTTCCATGCAGAAAGCTTTTCTAACACTTGTTTAGCCGCTGCCCCATACGGTGCAGTTCTTGGGCTGGCCAATGCAAGGCGATTAAACTTGCCCGAGGTTAAAAGTTGTTTGGCTTTTACCTCGTCAAGCTCCAGGGTGGTACTGCATAAGGCCAGCTTGCCACGTGCGTAGGTAAAACGTGAACCATTAACAATGAAACCGGTATTTTCGAGTTTTTCTGGTTCACGTACGTTAGCAGCAAGAAAGACATCATAAGGCGCACCGTTGACAATTTGTGCATAAAGTTTGCCCGTTGAACCACTACTGATTTGTAACTTATGCCCCGTGTCTTTTTCAAATTCTTTTTTTACACTTTGTAATGCTTTGAGTGCATTACTGGCGACAGCAACAAGTACCTTGTCGGCTAATGCGACCTGGTTAAGGCTAAAGAAAAAATATGCTGTTAAAACAACTAAGCGCATATTTATTATTCCAAAACTTTATTAACCTTCCATTATTACTGCATAGGCACGGCGTAATAAATCAAGCTCTGCCGGTGGTAAATCACGCATTTCCGTGAGTAAGACAAATTTTGCATCAACTCTTTCAGCCGCTTCGTAAGGTGGCTCGATATCTTTAAATCGGACCAGGTAGATGGTGATTGGCCCACCAGCTACATCCACTTTTTCATAAAATTCACTATCGATCTCGATATCATCCGCTTCCAGTTGTAACCATTCAGTTAAACCTTTTAATAAAGGGGTTGGCAAGGAAATGACATCGTTTTCTGTACCCGGGCGAATGATATCATCAATGATCTGTGCCAGCCCGTACGACCACTAGTTGGCGTCTTGTGATAGAGTATAAAACGTGTATCGTTATACAACTCGTTATTAATAAAATCTTCTTTAGCAAGGTTGCTTTGCATGTCTAACTCTCAACTTTCTCATTCTAATACTTCAACCGCACATTTACTGGTGCTGGGTTGTGGTGAAATGGCCCGTCAGCTGGTTAAGCTTGCCGAGCAAATGGATTACACCATCACGGTCAGTGCAACGCAACTTGATCAGTTCCCATGGCCAACACGTGTCAAGCTTGTGCATCATCACTTTAACGATGAGCCCTGGTCATTGCCGGCTTCAACCCATGCCGTGATTGCCCGCGCTCATGAAGAAGATGTGCAGTCGGTGGTTAACCTTCTTAACCATGATGCTGAACATGTGTACCTGGTTGCTTCCGCCGCACGAGCCCAGTCTGTCATTAATGAAGCTTTACCCTCTTTAAATGACAAACAGCTGCTGGACAGGTTATCTGCACCTGCTGGCATTGAGCTCGGTGGTAACAGCTCAGCCGATATCGCACTTTCCCTTCTTGCCGAAATCCAGTGGCGTTGTCACGGTGGTTATAAGAGTCTGCAACCACTCAATAATTTACGTCATTCTCGTTTAAACAAAAGTGCTAGCGGCCAGCGAAATCAGTCATGCCCAGGCAAACGTCCATAATGTTATGACATTGAAGCATATCCACTATTGCGTGCATCCCACAGGCGCTTAAAGCGACTGTCAAATATAGTTAATTCCTGATCTATAGTTTGTAATTCCTGATAACGAGGATAGCGCCCTTTATTGAGATTGCTGTACCACTGGTCCATTTCTTTTTTAAGCGACTCACGTCGTGCAACCAGGTCACTGATGGCCGTTTCATATACATTCATCTCTAACTTACCCAGATCGGCAACATGGTATTGAACACCGGTTTCAAAAATTCGCGTACCACCACCTTCAGCAACAGTCTGCTTTAATAATTCTTTATCGGTAACGCTTACCCCGGCCAGGAAATCAACACCAAATTCAGATAACTCGGATAACCACGGTACAGTTGGTCCCATCAATACCAGATTAGTGTCGATGGCTAACTCTGCAAGCCGTGGAAACGTTTTATTGGGAATACTACTAGCAGTCAGGAATACCCAATCCGCTTTCGGAACAAGAAACTCTGCCGCCTGATCGGGTAAGTCTAAATCTCCAGGCATTCGCTCAATTACCGTCATATTGCATTTATCGGAATATCGCTCCAGACCCGGATAACGACCAATGACGACAACATTTTTATTAGTGATTCGAGGAAGGAAATATTCAAACACTGACAAGTTAGCAGGGGCATCATTATTAATTGCCTCACTGGCAGCCAGTAATGTGTTATCTGCATTCATGGCTGCATTGATTGTTGCCATGGCAATATTCGCTTCATGGCTATTCCAGCTGGTTATCCATTCAGCTACCGACTTAGCATTCCTGCCGCGTAAACTGCCTGACCAAGGCAAGGTCCGGGTTGACTTACCCAGGCTCATGCTGAGTCCAGGTTCCTGATTTACCTGGCAATATGTCCAGGTCAGACCGATCATTGCCTCTTCAATCTGGCCTGTAAGTGGCTGCTCCAACAATAACTGGTAGATTTCATTTCGTTTGATATTGTCTACATTCACCATCGTGTATCGGCCTCATACTATATATATAGATAACTTCTACTATTTAACATATTTTCTATATGGTTTTTTGTAATTACGTATACTTAACGACAAACTGATTCTTTATTCAGGCATAGGCAACAAGCGTGCTTCAGATTTTATCCCGGCAGCATTACCCCAGGCCGATACGGCCTCGACGAACCACTTCTTTTTCGTTGGATGGGGTTGCACAACATCATATTCTGCAAAGAAGCTACCATCACCATGGAACAGCATGCTGCCGATTTTTATACCTTGTTGATTCGTCCAGCTACCTTCAAGGCTATCCTGTTGTGAAAACGGATCACGGTTAAGCGTAAAACTCAGTGCATCGAATTGCAGACCGTTCACAACATTACTATCAAGACCAAGCTTGTTAACTTCTTTATGCAGTACACTACAGACTTTCTCACCCAGCTCGGAATGTGATGCAATGATGGTACTGATGTCTGTTTGAGCTTGTTCTGAATTCTGATCAGGCTGCATCAACTGACTCCTGTAAACCGCTGAGGATATCCATCACTACAGAGCCACCAACATTATCAAGCTGATCGAGCCGGGCAAGATTTTCCAGGACAGATTCAGATTCAGTAAAACGTTCCTGGCGCATCAAGATAAAGCCAAGCGCTTTTAATGTATAAAGATAAAAACGTTCAATATCGTCTGGTTTTGACCAGTTTGTTGTGTTTTGATCGAGACGGGTCCAGTCTTCATCGAAACCGGCCTGTATCGCTGCTTCTTTTAAACCTTGCCGTGCAACTTTTTCGGCCAGCTCGAGACGTTTGTTATAAAAATAAAACTTGTACCGGGCGTAATAAACTTCCAGCTGTTTCGGTGCCATGTCATGGGCTTTTTCAAGCAAGGCTTCGGTAGCAGCTAGATCAGGGTAAACACGTGTTGCTTCTAACAACACGTGTTTAATTTCTGCAGGGATATTGTCTCCAAAGTAGATTTCTTCACTATGAAACAATACCTGACCGCTCATGCTTTAACCCCAAATCTCTTCAGGAACTTTTAGGCGATCAACCACCGTGTCACCCAACAGATGTGAATCAAAAACTTCTTTAACATCTTCTTTGTTGGTTATGCCATACATAACACCTTCAGGATAAACCAGAACACTCGGGCCTGTCATACATGGTCCTAAACAACCTGTATTAGTGATTGCAACCTTGTCAAAGCAATTGCGAACTTGCAGTTCATTCATGAACTCTTCATAAATTTCTCCGCAGCCTTTCTCTGCACAAGAACCACGTGGGTGGCCTGGTGGACGTTGTTGCACACAAATGAACACATGTTTCTCTGGCTTAGGCATAATATTCCTCTTTTACTACTTTAATCAGGCCACGAGTGGCATAGGTGAATGAGAATGACAATCTTTCGGGCAGACTTTTGAACAGGCTTCGCAACCGATACAATCATTCTGGTTTCTCAATGACATAACCATCGAAGTATCATCATCAAAGTCATCCTCATAATCGTCATCGTAATCATCATCGCTCATATCACGTTCGATAAGCTCAAACACATCGCGTGGACAAACTTTGTAACAACGACCACAACCAATACAATTTTCCTGGTTTAGTTCTGTAACAAAGGAAGGCTGCCATTCCGTACCACCACGTGTAACACCGGTTATATTGTCAGACATACCTTACCTCCTTACGCTTCAGTTGCTGCATTTAATTTCTCGGTTGCTTCTTTCCATGCCTTGCATGCATCATAAGTAATTTGTGCAATTTCTGGAATTTCCTCAAAAGCAGCTGGCAAACGATCTTCAACCAGGTCGTGTAAGTCACCTGCTTTTTCAGTTGCAATACGTTTTGCTTTCTTCACTGCTTTTTCCAGTGCTTTCAATTCTTCTTCAGTCATTTTTAACCTCCTACATACCTGCAACTTGTGGATGATCACCCACAATATTCAAAGCAACAGAAAGTAATTTGTCCGCTTCATCTTTCATGTGTGACATGGACTTAAAACCAAAACGGTGAACATCACGTAAAGTTTTATCCATAACGACAAGCTTACCAACCGTAATAATTGCACGACCAAATCCTTCATGAGAAAGATGTATCATTGGTACTGCCATCTTTCCACACTCTTTTTCTATTAAAGTTGCAATAGCATTGTAGTAAGCCTGTACACGCGACATCGTTATTTCATCAGGATCACCAACAACAGGAATTTCCTTTTTACGTTCTTTTGTCAGGATAAATGGATCCAGTATCTTGGCAACAGACCAGTTGTCATAGGTATCGTATGTATCCAGTGCGCGCATCTGTTTTATCATTTCTTTGGCAAACTCAGTTTCCAACACCGGATCATTTCCCTCTATTACTAATGCTGCTTCAGTCATTGCTATTTCTCCCAATTAAAAATTTCTTATTCATCCCAGCCATCTTCTTCCATTGCATCAAACCGGTTCATATCCGGCGTTTTATGCTTGGCAATGGCCTTTGCTAACCAGGCAGATG